>JAEYTM010000231.1 GCA_023434015.1 Pseudomonadota bacterium
GCTCCTCGGGGAGATGGTGATGGCCAGGGAACCGACTCTCACGCCCGCCGACCTGGGCGCCATCGAGGCCGCGGTCCGCGACGCCGAGAGCCGCACCGCGGGCGAGATCTATTGCGTGGTCGCCGAGCAATGCTCCGACTACGGCGAGACCCCGCTGGCCTGGGCGGCGGGGGTGTCGCTGCTGGGACCGGCCCTGCTGCTGATGGCCGGCGTCCACGTCACCGCCCCGGACCTGTTCGGCGGCTGGACGGCGGCGCAGATGACCCGGGCCGCCGAGGCGGCCGCGCGCCAGGCGCTGATCGGGGCCATCGTGCTGCAGGGCCTTCTGTTCGTCGCCACGGCGATCGTCGTCTCCCTGCCGGGCCTGCGGCTGAGGCTGACCCCGCAGGGCCTGAAGCGCGACCGCGTGCGACGCCGGGCGCAGGAACAGTTCCTGGCCAAGAACCTGCATCTGACGCGCGAGCGGACCGGGGTGCTGATCTTCGTCTCCCTGGCCGAGCACATGGCGGAGCTGATCGCCGACGAAGGCATCGCCGCCCAGGTCGAGCCCGAGGTCTGGGACCGGGCCATGGCGGCCCTGATCGAGGGTCTGAAACGGGGCGAACCGGCCGCCGGCTTCGCCGCCGCCGTCGGCCTGTGCGGCGACGTGCTGGCCAAACGGTTCCCCGCCCGCCCGCACGACAATCCCAACGAACTGTCCGACACGGTGGTCGTGCTGCCTCGCGTCTGAGTTTCGGCGAGGGCTTGATTCAACCGTGGATTTAGGTGGAATCCCGGCTCGGGGCGCAGGCGGACCTTGCCGGGTCTTGTTCAGGGCCTTCGAACGCACGAGAGTTGGGCCGCAGCAGCGGGGCCGTGGGTTGGACGACACGACGACACTCGAGGCGGAGCGGTCCGGCAGGACCCAGGGGCCGGCGCAAAGTCGCGGGCGCCTGGAGATCGCCGTGGAGGCGGCGAAGCTCGGCCTCTGGGAATGGGACCTGCGCACCCAGGAAGTGACCTGGTCGGCGCGCAACCGGCAGATCTTCGGCCTGGCGCCGGATGCGCCGGTGTCGCTCGACCGCTATCTCGAGCTGGTCCATCCGGACGATATGGACGAGGTCCGGCGGACCTACCGGGCCTCGCGGGAGGATCCGGCCGGCTGCGGCGATTTCACCCTCGAACACCGGATCATCACGCCGGGCGGCGAACTGCGGTGGGTGCAGGTCAACGGACGGGTGCTGGCGGACGAGACCGGCGCGCGGCTGGTCGTCGGCGCGACCCTGGAGGTCACCCAACGGCATGCGGTGGAGGAACAGCGCAGCCTGCTGATGGGCGAGCTGGCGCACCGGGCCAAGAACGGCATCGCGGTGATGATGGCCATGGTCCACCAGACGGCGCGCACGGCCGACTCGGTGAAGGCCTTCGAGGCGTCGCTGACCGCGCGGCTGCAGGCGATGGCCGACGCCCAGGAACTGGTCACCGCCACCGGCGGGCGGGCCGTGCTGCTTTCCGACATCGTCGAGCAGACGCTCGCGCCGTTCGACGCCACACGCTTCGATGTGGCCCAGGACCTCAGCGCCGTGTCGATAGCCGGCGATCTGGCGGTGGGCCTGGCGCTGCTGCTGCACGAGATGGGCACCAACGCCGTGAAGTACGGCGCCCTGAGCAACGACGCCGGCCGGGTCGCCCTGAGCTGCACGGCGGACGCGCCGGGCCGGCTGGCGTTGAACTGGTGCGAGCGGGACGGCCCGCCGGTCGCGGCGGTGTCGCGGCAAGGCTTCGGCACCCGCCTGCTGCAGTCGGCCCTGCGCCATCAGGGCGGTCGGGTCGATTTCAGCTTCGAGCCGGACGGCTTCACCGCCCGCGTGGATTTCCCGCACAACGGCTGAGGCCGGTCGAGAGTCTTCATGGAACGGGCGCACGGGACAGGCAGATGGCCGAGAACATCGACGGCAAGGTGATCGTCATCACCGGGGCGAGCAGCGGGCTCGGGGAGGCGGCGGCCCGGCTGCTGTCGGCCCAGGGCGCGACCCTGGTGCTGGGGGCGCGGCGCAAGGACCGGCTGGATGCGCTGTGCGCGGAGCTGACCGCGGCGGGCGGCCGCGCGGTGTCGCAGGTCACCGACGTCACCCGCCGGGCCGGGGTGGAGTCGCTGGTGGCGCTGGCGGTCGAGCGGTTCGGCCGCATCGACGTCCTGGTGAACAACGCCGGCCTGATGCCCAACTCGCTGCTGGAGCGGCTGAAGGTCGACGACTGGGAACGGATGATCGACGTCAATGTCCGCGGCGTCCTCTACGGGATCGCGGCCGCCCTGCCGCAGATGCAGCGGCAGATGGGCGGCCAGATCATCAACGTCTCGTCGGTGGCGGGCCACAAGGTGCGGCCGGGAACGGCGGTCTATTCGGCGACCAAGCACGCCGTGCGGGTGATCAGCGAAGGGCTGCGCATGGAGGCGAAGCCCTACAATATCCGCGTGACCATCGTCTCGCCGGGGGCGATCGCCACGGAACTGGTCGACAGCATCACCGAGGGCGACGTGCAGGCGGCGGCCAGGGCGCAATATCAGAAGGCGGCGCCGGCCGAGTCCTTCGCCCGGGTGGTGGCCTTCGCGATCAGCCAGCCGCCGGAGATCGACATCAACGAGATCCTCTTCCGCCCGACGACGCAGGAGTACTAGGCCGGCGGAGCGCCTCTCCGTCAGACGTCGAACTTCACGCCCTGGGCCAGCGGCAGGGTGCGGCCGTAGTTCACGGTGTTGGTGGCGCGGCGCATGTAGGTCTTCCAGCTGTCGGAGCCGGCCTCGCGGCCGCCGCCGGTCTCCTTCTCGCCGCCGAAGGCCCCGCCGATCTCCGCCCCCGAGGGGCCGATGTTGACGTTGGCGATGCCGCAGTCCGAACCGCGCGCCGAGGTGAACAGCTCCGCCTCGCGCACGTCGTTTGTGAAGATCGAGGACGACAGGCCCTGGGGGGCGTCGTTCTGCAGGCGGATGGCCTCGTCGAGGTCGGAATAGCGCATGACGTAGAGGATCGGGGCGAAGGTCTCGCGGAGAACCACCTCGGCCTGGACGGGCATCTCGACCAGGGCCGGACGGGCATAGGTCGCGCCCGAGGCCGACGGGACCTCGACGGCCTCGCCGCCATGCACGGACCCGCCGGCGGCCCGTGCGTCGTCCAGGGCCCGGCGCATCGCGGCCAGGGCGTCGGCGTCGATCAGCGGGCCGACCAGCGTCCCGGCCTCGCGCGGGTCGCCGACCGGCACGGTGGCGTAGGCGGCCTTCAGGCGGGGGACGAAGGCGTCATAAAGACTGTCGTGGATGAACAGCCGGCGAAGGGTGGTGCAGCGCTGGCCGGCTGTGCCCATGGCGGCGAAGGCGACGCCGCGCAGGGTCAGGTCGAGGTCGGCGGTGGGCGCGACGATGGCGGCGTTGATGCCGCCGAGCTCCAGCAGGGCGCGGGCGAAGCGGGCGGCCAGCCGGGGCGCGACCGCGCGGCCCATGGCGGTGGAGCCGGTGGCCGAGACCAGGGGCACCTTCGGGTGATCCACCATCCGCTCGCCGACGGCGCGGTCGCCGAGGATCACGACGGACAGGTTGGCCGGCGCGTCGCCGAACCTCTCCGCCGCCCGCTCGAACAGCGCCTGGACGGCCAGGGCGGTGAGCGGGGTCTTCTCCGAGGGTTTCCAGACCACGGCGTCGCCGCAGACCAAGGCCAGCGCCGCATTCCACGACCAGACCGCGACGGGGAAGTTAAAGGCGCTGATCACCCCGACCACGCCGAGCGGGTGCCAGGTCTCCATCATCCGGTGGTCGGGACGCTCGGTGGCCAGGGTCAGGCCGAACAGCTGCCGCGACAGGCCGACGGCGTAGTCGCAGATGTCGATCATCTCCTGCACCTCGCCATTGGCTTCGGAGACGATCTTGCCGGCTTCCAAGGTGACGAGACGGGCGAGGTCGCCCTTGGCCGCGCGCAGTTCCTCGCCCAGCAGCCGGACCAGTTCGCCACGGCGCGGCGCGGGCGTGCTGCGCCAGGCCTGATAGGCGTCGTGCGCCAGGCCTATGGCATGATCGACCACCGCGGGCGGGGTGTCGTGGACCTGGGCGATGGTCTCGCCGGTGACCGGGGAGCGGACGGCCCGCCCGCCCCCGGCCCACTGGGCGGCGGGAACGCCCAGACGCTCCAGCAGTTCGGCGGCTTCGGCCGCAGCGGAGCCGATCCTGGTCTGTACGGTCATGGGGCTCTACTCGGCGGCGGCGCGAAACGGGATGTCGGACTCCGGCGCGTAGACGCGGCCGAAGCGGTTGGAGACCACGTCGGCGAGCGGGATGTCCTCCTGCCGCACGAAGCCCCGCTGGGGCAGGCGGCCCTCCGAGAGCAGGTCGAGGACGGCGCAGATGGCGCCGGCGGTGGTGATCTGGATGGCGCTCTTCACCTGGCCGCCGACCGGCTGGGCGTAGATGCGGTTGACGTAGGTCTCCTGCATCAGCCGGCCGCCCTTCAGTCCGGAGACGGTGACGAAGACGATGACCACGTCCTGCAGGGTGGCCGGCACCGCGTTCTCCAGGATGTCCTTCAGCAGCGGGCGGCGGTTGCGCAGGTTCAGGTCGTTGAGCAGCGCCTTCATGATCGCCGCGTGGCCGGGATAGCGGATGGTCCGGTAGTTGAGGTTGCGCACCTTGCCCTCCAGGGTCTGGCACAGGGCGCCGAGGCCGCCCGAGGTGTTGAAGGCCTCGTAGGTGACGCCGTCGAGGGCGAACTCCTCGCATTCCTCCAGCGGCGGGACCTCGCGCAGGCGGCCGTTGACGATGGCCTCGCAGGGCTCGCAGTACTCGTTGATCACCCCGTCCGTGGACCAGGTGAGGTTGTAGTTCAGGGCGTTGGACGGGTAGCGCGGCAGCGCCCCGACCCGCAGCCGGACGTCATGCAGCTCGTCGAAATGCTTGCACAGGTCCCAGGCGGCGATGGTGATGAAACCGGGGGCCAGGCCGCACTGGGGAATGAAGGCGGTGGCGCTGTCGGCGGCGAGGTCGCGGACGACCCGGCTGGAGGCCACATCCTCAGTGAGATCGAGGTAGTGGGCGCCGGCGGCCTTAGCGGCTTCGGCGACCCGGGTAGTGAGGTGATAGGGCGCGCAGTTGACCACGGCGAACCGGCCCTGGAGCGCGGCGGCGAGCACGCCCGGGGCGTCGATGGCCAGGGCAAGGGTCTCGGCCTTGGTCGCCGGGCTAAGCCCGGCCAGCGCCTCGGCGGACTGGTCGATGACCAGCACCTCGTAGGCTCCCGACCCCGCCAGCAGGTCGAGGGCGGTGGCGCCGATCTTCCCGGCCCCGACGATGGCGACCCTGCGCATGGCGACCTCCTGATCCGGCCGTCAGGATCAGATCGGGCCGCATCGGATTCAACTAGCGCTCCGGCGAAATGTATCAGTATTCTCGGCAGATCGACCGCAACATTCGTCGGAACGCCATAATGGACGACCTCGACCAGCATCTGCTCGCGCGGCTGCGCGACAACGCCCGGGCGCCGGTGGCGGAGCTGGCGCGGGCGCTCGGCCTGTCGCGGACAACGGTGCAGAGCCGCCTGGCGCGGCTGGAGCGCACCGGGGTGATCGCCGGCTATGCGGTGAAGCTGTCGGAGGCGCGCGAGGCCGCCCTGGTGCACGCCTTCGTCATGCTGACCGTGGAGCCCAAACAGGCGGCGGCGGTGACCGCCTCGCTGCGGCGGGTGCCGGGCGTGCGCAAGCTGCAGTCGGTGAGCGGGCCGTTCGACATGGTGGCCACGGTCGAGGCGCCCACCGTGGGCGACATGGACGCGCTGATCGACGAGATCGGCGCGCTGCGCGGCGTCGAGCGGACCAATTCCTCGATCGTGCTGGCGACGAAGTTCGACCGATAAGAGGAGATGTTCCCTCAGGGGGAACTGTCGCGGAGCGGTGAAGCGGCTTCCACTCAGACGCCTCGGCTGAAGCCCCCTCCGGCCCTCCGGCCACCTCCCCAGAAGGGAGGATCGTGACCGCGCTAACGCCCTTCGCGCAGGGCGTTGTGGACGTCGGTGGCGGCGATGGCGCCCTCGCCGGCGGCGGTGGAGATCTGGTTGAGGCCGCGCACCAGGTCGCCGGCGGCGTAGAGACCGGGCACGGAGGTCTCCTGGTGGTCGCCGACGAACAGCCGGCGGGCGTCGTCGAGCCGGGCGCCGGCCCTGATCGCCAGGTCGGCGCGCGGCGTTACGCCCAGCGCGGAATAGACGCTGTCGAACTCGCGCGGCTGGCCGGGGGCGAAGCAGAGGGCGCTGATCCGGCGATTGTCGAGCACGACGCTGTGCAGGCCGGTTTCGATCAGCTCGACGCCGGCCGTCTGCAGCCGGGCGCGCATCGGCGCCGACAGGGCGTCGGGAACGCCGACATGGACGAGGCTGACCCGGTCGGACCAGGTGGTGAGGAAGATCGCCTCGGCCGCCGCGTGGTCGTCTGCGCCGATGACGCCGACCCGCTGGCCGCTGACCTCGAAGCCATCGCAGATCGGACAGATGCGGATCAGGCCCTTGGCGACCGCGGTCTCCAGGTCGGGCAGCGGCAGGGGATTGTCGACCACGCCGGTGGCGAGGATCACCTTGTGCGCGAAGAGCGGCCGGCCGGCGAAGCTGAGGCGGAAGTGGCGGCCCTCGGGCTGCAGGTCCTCGACCACGCCAGTGCGGAGCTGCGCGCCATAGGCCTCCGCCTGGGCGCGCATGCGGGCCAGCAGGGTCTTGCCGCGGACCCCCTTGGGGAAGCCGGGGTGATTGTGGCTGCGCGGAATCCAGGCGGCCCGGCTGGCGCCCGACTCCAGCACCACGAAGTCGCGGCGGAAGCGGGCCAGGTAGATGGCCGCGGTGAGGCCGGCGGGCCCCGCGCCGACCACGACGCAGTCTAGAATCCGGGTTTCGGTCATGACCTCAGCCAACGCGCCGCCCGGGCCGGCGATCCCTCGACACTACTGGCCGGCGAAAATCTTCGACACCCGGAAGGCGGCGGGCAACATCAACGCCCCCACCAGGCAGGGGAAGATGAACAGGATCAGCGGCACGGTGAGTTTGGCGGACAGGGCCAGCGCCTTCTCCTCCGCCCGCAGCATGCGGCGCTGGCGCATGTCGCGGGAGAAGATCGACAGGGTCTCGCCGAGGCTGGTGCCCATCTCCTCGGCCTGGCGCAGCATGGTGGCCAGGGCGCGGGCGTCCTCGATGCCCAGGCGGTCGGCGAAACCGGCCCAGGCGTCCTTGCGGGCCCGGCCGGCGCGCAGCTCCAGCACCAGGAAGCGCAGGTGGACGGCGAGCGTCGGATAGCGCCGGACCAGTTCGTCGGTGACGCGGGTGACCGAGGCGTCGAGGCTCAGACCCGCCTCCACCGAGGCGACGAGCAGGTCCAGCAGGTCCGGAAAGCCCTCGGCATATTCCTGCTCGCGGGTCTGGCGGCGGGCCTTGAGGACCTGCTCAGGCCCGAGGACCGCCGCCCCGGCGAGCACCGCGGCCAGGGTCACGCCGCCCATGCCGCCCTGGCCGCCGACGATCATCGGCAGCAGCAGCAGCACCCCGCCGGTCGCGACGGTGAGCGCCGCCGCCTTGACCCCCAGATAGATCACCGGCGCCTCGCGGTTGTAGAAGCCGGCCTGCATCAGCCGGGTGCGCAGCACCGACAGCCTGGCGGGGTCGCGCACCGCGCTCTGCTGACCGAGGCGGCGGACGCCGGCCAGGAGCTGGGCAAGGATCAGGCCGCCGGCCGGAGGCGGCGTCTGGCCGGGGCGCCGGGCGGCGTCCGGC
>JAEYTM010000255.1 GCA_023434015.1 Pseudomonadota bacterium
GGTGGGCTCGGTTATGTGTATAAGAGTCTGGGCGGCGGCGCCAGGCGTGGCCTCGCGGCCGGAGTCGGCCACCAGGGCGGCCTTCAGCCAGGTCCCGAGGACGAAGCCGTTCATCTGGTAGAAGGCGATCTCGGCGTTTTCGAACACCGGCGCCCAGCCGAAGCCCCCGCCATAGAAGCGCCGCGACCGGGCGAGGTCGGCGACGCCGAGGGTGATCACCGAGATCTGTTGCTGCATGCCGCGCTCCCCGTTCGCCTGATCGGGGAAGGTCAGCCGGGTCGACCCCGGACGCAAGCGCCCGACAAAAAACCCCGGCCGCTGGGGAGCGGCCGGGGCGGGTTGGACTTAGCGGCCGTAGCCGTAGGTCGGGTAGCTGGTCCGGTAGCCGCGGCCCCGGGCGTCATAGACCCGGTCGTAGGTGTAGCCGCGGTCGTAGGACCGGTACTGGTTGCTGTAGGCGTAGGGCCGGTTGTTGACCCGGTAGCCCGAGCGGTAGTGGCGGTTCTTGTCCTTGGCGGTGGCGGCGCCCAGCGCCGCGCCGGCCACGGCGCCGATGGCCACGCCGCTGGTGTCGCCGTTGGAGACCGCCGCACCGGCGACGCCGCCGATCAGGGCGCCGATCAGGGCGCGCTCGGTCTTGCTGGCCGCCAGGGCGGCGCCCGGGATCATCAGGGCGCCGGAGACGCCCACCGCGACGGCGATCCTGCTGAACTTGCCTTTCATGGTGCAGCTCCTTTGCTTGCCTTGGAGCCTTTCTCGCACGCCGGCTTTGAACCGAGCCGGACCGCGCCGTTCAGGTTCCGGTCATCTGCCGGGCGGGGCGGCTACACCCGCCGGAACAGCAGCGCGGAACGGCGCCGTCCCCGGACGCGTTGAGCAGCCCAAGACACACGAGGAGCTGAATATGCGCACCGTTTCCATGATCTGCATCGCCGCCGCGGCCGCCGTCAGCCTGTCGGCCTGCGCCAGCAACAGCGGCTACGGCAACCGCTATGGCTACGCCGCCGACCGCTATGGCGCCCCGGCCAACACCTGCGAGGGCCAGCGGGCCAACAACCGCGTCGCCGGCACGGTCGCGGGGGCCGCCATCGGCGCTCTGGCCGGCAGCGCCATCGCCGGCAACAGCTCGAACACCGCCGCACCCGGCGCCGGCGGCGTGGCCGGCGGGGTCATCGGCAACCAGATGGCCAAGGGCGGTCCCTGCCCGAGCGACTACTACCGCTAAGCCCGATCGACGGGTCACCCGCGTGGCGGGGCCGGAGCGTCAGGCCTTCGGTCCCGTCGTGGCGCGCCCGAGGGCCAGCGCGAACGCCTGCGGGTCGTGCGTGCTGTCGCCCTCCACGCGGGCCCACGCATCGACCACCCCCCGCTCGGCCAGCCCGTTGAACAGCCGCTGCACATTGGCGGCGTTTTCCCGCATCCAGGCGATCGTGCGCGGGCGCGCGAGGATTTCCCGGTCGACCAGCAGGCCTGCCGGCGTGCGCATACACAGACTCTGATCGGCCAGGTGCGCGGCGTGGCGGCGGACCGTCTCGGTCGGCATGCCCAGGCGGTGGCCGATCACCGAGACCGGCGTCGCTCGCGTGCCGACCGGCGGCGAGGTGCTGGGAACCAGTATGGCCAGCAGGACGACCGCCGAGACCACGTCGCCGGCCACCGACTTCACATGATCGGCCTCGCGCAGGACATAGTCGCCCAACAGCCGGGTCGCCGCCCGGACCGGTATGACATTTCCGGTCTGGAAGGCGGCGGCCGGCAGGGGCGCCAGCAGGCCCGCCTCGCGCAGTTCCCGGTAGAAGGCGCGAAGGCGCACATGGGCGGCGACCGCTGACTGCAGATAGGCCGGCGACGCCAGGAAGGTTTCAGGCACAATCACGCCCTCGCCGGTGACGACGAAGACGCCGTCAGCCTCCAGGGCGCGGATCCGGCGACGGACGGTCTCGAACGACAGGCCGAGCGAGCAGGCGACGGCGCTGACGCTGACCGGACGGCGCTCGGCGTCGGGCGCGGGATTTTCCAGATGGCCGTAGCGGACCCTGGCGCCGGCGTCGCGGGTCAGGGGCGCGATATTGGCCTGGTTGACGGCCATGGCCAGCAGGCTGTCCCGGGTGCTGAGGCCGGCGATGCCGACGGCCACCTGATCGAGCAGGAAACGCAGGGACTGGTGGACGACCTGCTGTTCACGGTCCGTCAGCGCCTGGGCGTGCGGGGCGACCGGCTGTTCGATGGGGGGATCACGGCTCACGCGGCGCTACTCCAACAGGTCGGCGCCTGCGCGCGTCGCGCGCCCTCGCACGGCCTGAGGAAACAACGGGGTGCGAACCGGCGCAAGTGCGACCTCTAGTCCTCATCCGGCATCTTCGGGCGCCGGCGGGAGCGGGTCGCCGGATCCATCTGCGTGGCGGCGTCACGCGGCGGCGCCTCGGCGCGGCGCAGCCAGTGCGCGGCGATGTCGATATAGGCCGCCATGATGCCAGGCGCGTCGCTGCGCTCGGCCAGGGCGTAGGTATCCATCGCCATCCGCCGGCAGTAGGCCGTCCAGGAGGGTCCGGACCGAGGCTTCATGTGTCGACTATCCGACATAGAAGATCGGATTTCCAGCGCGATAAGGTGGTGTACGCCCGCCGTCCGACGAGGCTTTCAGGCCAGGGCGCGCACGGCGCTGAGCGCGAAGTCGACGTCCTGAGGCGAGTTGCGGATGCTCGGCGTCAGGCGAACGTGCGGACGTGCATAGGGGGCCACGGAGCCCAGCACCCGCCACTCGCGCAGGCGGCCTACGGCGTCGGCGGCGCCAAGGCCGGCGACGTCGAAGGAGACGATGCCGGCGGACAGGTCCGGCGACCGGGGCGTGACGAGCGTCACATGCGGCATGGCGGCCAGGCCCTCCTTGAGCTGGGCCGACAACTCGACCGTGCGCCGGGCGACCTGGCTCCGGCCGACCCAGTCGTGCAGCCAGTAGGCCTCCGCCAGGGCCCAGACATGCTCGAAGGCCTTGAAGCCGCCCGGCGTCAGCCGCGCCCCGGTGCATTCGGTCGGCGCATGGCCGGAGATCCAGTTGGAATAGGCGCCGCTGTCGAGGAAGGTCGGGATGGTCGGCGACATGGCCGCCCAGCCGGCCGGGCTGCCCAGCACCACCCCGGTGCCACGCGGGCCGAACAGCCATTTGTGGCAGCCGGCGAAGAAGAAGTCGCAGCCCAGTTCAGCGAAGCCCGCGTCCTGGTTGCCGAAGCCGTGCACGCCATCGACGCAGATCAGCACCCGATCGGCCTCCGCGCGACCGGCGTTGATCGCGCGGACCCGTTCGGCGATCCGCGCCAGCGGCAGC
This sequence comes from Pseudomonadota bacterium, assembly GCA_023434015.1. GTDB lineage: Bacteria > Pseudomonadota > Alphaproteobacteria > Caulobacterales > Caulobacteraceae > Phenylobacterium. Next base: position 3,326 of record JAEYTM010000255.1, read on the forward strand.
TTCAGGCCGGTGCTGGAATGCACCCAGGTGAGGGCCAGCACCCGGGTGGACGGGCCGATGGCGCCGGCGACGGTCGCGGCGAGGCTGTCCGGCGTGGTCGAGGCGAGGTCGTCGAAGAGGCTGATGCGACGCACCCGCGCCCCGCTGCGCTGCGACGCCAGGCGCAGGGACTCGTGGGTGACGTAGTAGTCCTGATGGGTGGTCAGCACCTCCTGGCCCGGCCGCAGACGAAGGCCGTGATAGACAAGGCCGGCGCCCATGGTGGTCGAGTCGGTGAGCGCCACGTCGGCGGCCTCCAGGCCCATGTAGGCTCCGGTCCGCTCACGGGCGAGGTTCTGCAGACGCCGGTTGTTCTGTTCCAGATATTCGATGGGCTGTTCGTCGAGACCGCGGCGGTGCCGCTCGATCGCCTCGCGCACCGGCTTGGGGTGGGAGGCGATGAGCATGGCGCTCATGTCGACCCGGTCGGGCAGCAGGGCGAACTGGCTGCGGACGCGGGCCCAGTCCGGCGTCCGGGGCGGCGCGGGGGCGGGAACAGGGGCGGCGGCCGGCTGCGGCGACTGCGCGAGCGCCTTTCCCGCGCC
>JAEYTM010000266.1 GCA_023434015.1 Pseudomonadota bacterium
GCATAGAGCTTGGCGGCGGCGTAGGGCGAGCGCGGATAGAACGGGGTCGTCTCGGTCTGCGGCGTCTCGCGCACCTCGCCATAGAGCTCGGAGGTCGAGGCCTGGTAGAAGCGGGTCTTGCCGGTGAGGTTCAGCAGCCGGATCGCCTCCAGCAGCCGCAGGGTCCCGAGCGCGTCGGCGTTGCCGGTGTACTCGGCCATCTCGAAGCTGATCAGCACATGGCTCTGGGCGGCCAGGTTGTAGATCTCGTCGGGCTGGGTCTGCTGGATGATGCGGATCAGGTTGGTGGCGTCGGTCATGTCCCCGTAGTGGAGGACGAAACGCTGATCGGGCTCGTGGCGGTCCTGATAGAGGTGCTCCACCCGGCCGGTGTTGAACGAGGACGAGCGGCGCTTGATGCCGTGGACGACATAGCCCTTCTGGAGCAGCAGCTCCGACAGATAGGCGCCGTCCTGCCCCGTGACGCCCGTCACGAGGGCGACCTTCCCGTTGGCCGCCGTCATCGTCGAACTCCCCCTCGAAGGCCGCGGATGGAACGCGCGCCGATTCGCGATCATTCGGTCAGGTGTATGAAGGAATGGCGCCTGCGCGCGGCTGGCCCTAGATCAGGGGACGGCCGCTATATCCGGCCCACTTCGGCCGCCAGGATCGGCGCCGCGAACAACGGAGACCCGCATGCTGCGCAACGTCCTGGTCGGCCTGACGGTCATGGGGCTTTCGGCCTGCGCCTCGGTCGAGAAGCTGGACGCCGCGTCGGACGTCCACGCCCTGCTGCTGTCGATCCGCGACAATGACCAGGCAACCTTCGACGCCCATGTCGACCGCGCCGCCCTGAAGCAGGAGATCCAGTCCAGGCTGAGCCGCGAGGTCGGGCGCGACAGCCGCCTCGGCCCGCTGGCCGCCTTCGCCCCGGCCATCGCGGAGTTCGCGGGCGAGACCCTGGTGCAGCCGGAGGTCTTCCAGGCGGTGGCCGCGGAATACGGCTACGGCGCTGACACCAAGATCCCCAACCCGGTGGCGATCTCCAGCGCCCTGAAGCAGCTTCCCGACGGGCGGGTCTGCGCCACGCGCAAGAAGGACGGCCCCTGCCTGCTGACCTTCACCAAGATCGACGGCACCTGGAAGCTGACCGGCTTCGAGGGCGAGATTTCCGAACTGCGCATCTAGGCCTAGTCTCTCCGCGACAGGCGGAGGGCGGCATGGACCACGCGGCGGCGCTTTCGGAGTATGAGCGTTTCGCGTTCACCGACGGCCCGTGGACCCGGGACGTCTATCGTCGGGGGGCCGGCCCCGCCGCGATCGTCATCCATGAGATGCCCGGCCTGCACCCGGACGTGATCCGCTTCGCCGACCGGCTGGCCGCCGCCGGCATGACGGTCTGGTGTCCCAGTCTGTTCGGCGAGCCGGGCCGGCCGGTCAGCCGGGGCTATGGCCTGCGCGAGATCGCCACGGCGATCTGCATCCGCCGGGAGTTCACCGTCTGGGCGACCGACCGGTCGAGCCCGATCGTCGACTGGCTGCGCGCCCTGGCCCGCCGGGCGCATGCGGAGTGCGGCGGCCGCGGGGTCGGCGCGGTGGGGATGTGTTTCACCGGCGGCTTCGCCCTGGCCATGATGACCGAGCCGGCGGTGGTGGCGCCGGTCGTCTCCCAGCCGTCGCTGCCGCTGCCGTTCTTTCCGGGAAAGGCCCGGCGGCGACCGGCCATCGACCTGTCTTCCGCGGAGATCGCCTGCGCGCGGCGGCGGCTCGAGGCCGAGGACCTGACGGCCATCGGCCTGCGCTTCAAGGGCGATCCGGTGGTCCCGGGCGCGCGGTTCGACCGCTATCAGGCCGAGTTCGGGGAGCGGTTCGAGCGCTGGGACATCGATCCCGGCGAAGCCCGGCCCGGCGGCCTGCCCCACCCGCACTCGGTGCTGACCCTCAACCTGCGCAAGGACGGCGCGACCAAGGCGGCCGAGCAGCGAGTGATCGAATTCTTCCGTCAGCGGACGGGAGCCACATGAAGCCAGAGGTAGACTTCACCGCCCTTCGCACCTAGAAGCGCGCCCTTCCCTGAAGACGCATGTCCGATCCGTGCGCCAGGCCGTTCAAGGCATTCCCCATGAAACGTCCCACTTCCCGAGGCCGCCCCGAGGTCAAGGGCCCCACGCAGCGCCAGCTTCGGGCCGGCGAACTGATGCGCCACGCCCTGGTGTCGATCTTCCGCGAGGAGGAGATCAACGATCCCGTCCTGGCCGGCGTCTCGGTCACCGTCACCGAGGTGCGGATGAGCCCGGACCTGCGCCACGCCATCGTCTTCGTCGAACCCCTGGGCGGGGAGAACTCGGCCGAGGTGGTCGACGCCCTGAACCGGCACATGCGGTTCGTCCGCGGCCACCTGGGCCGGCAGATCGACATGAAGTTCACCCCGGACCTGAAGTTCGTCCACGACACCACCTTCGGCGAGGCGGAGCGGATGAACCGGCTGTTCGACAATCCCAAGGTCCAGCAGGACCTGCGGCCGCAGCCGCCCTCCGACGCCTGGAAGGACGAGGACTGATGGGCCGGCGCAGGAAGGGCGACGCGGTCTCCGGCTGGGTCTGCCTCGACAAGCCCTACGACCTGACCTCGACCTCGGCGGTCAGCCGGGTGCGGCGGATCTTCAACGCCCAGAAGGCGGGGCACGCCGGCACCCTCGACCCGCTGGCGACCGGCATCCTGCCGATCGCGCTGGGCGAGGCGACCAAGACGGTCCCGTTCCTGATGGACGCCGACAAGGCCTATCGCTTCGTCATCGCCTGGGGCCGCACCACGGCGACCTACGACCGCGAGGGTGAGACCCTGGCCGCCTCCGACGTGCGCCCGACCCTGGCCCAGGTGGAGGCGGTGCTGCCGCGCTTCGTCGGCGAAATCAGCCAGGTCCCGCCGATCTATTCGGCGATCAAGGTGGACGGCGAGCGGGCCTACGACCTGGCCCGGGCGGGCGAGCACGTCGAGCTGAAGGCGCGCACCGTCACCGTCCACTCGGCGCGGGTGGCGGACGCCGCCGACCCGGACCACGTGACCATCGAGATCGAGTGCGGCAAGGGCACCTATGTCCGGGCCATCGTCCGCGATCTGGCCGACGCCCTGGGCGCCTGCGGCCACGTCAGCGAGCTGCGCCGCACGCGCGTCGGCGGGTTCACCGAAGAAACTGCGGTTACGCTGGAAATGCTTGAAGATTTAGGGCATAAGGCGCGCCAGTCGGAGGCATTGCTTCCGGTCGAGACCGCACTGGACGACATCCCGGTGCTGGCCGTGACCGACGAAGAAGCCTTCAGACTGAAGCAGGGACGGCCGATCGTTCTCGTTCCCCGACAGGTGGAAGCTGTGAAAGCCAGGCTAAAGCCGGGCTCGCGCGCCGTTTCAGCCATGTGGGCCGGGTCGATGGTCGCTCTTTGCGAGATGCGTGCGGGCCGGCTCGAACCCTCGCGTGTCTTCCATCTGGAATAGAGCGGAGACAGACCCGATGTCGATTACGGCCCAACGCAAGGCTGAAGTCATCAAGACCCACGCCCGCGGCGACGCGGACACGGGCAGCGCTGAAGTCCAGGTTGCGATCATGTCCGAACGGATCGCCAACCTGACCGAGCACTTCAAGACCCACAAGAAGGACAACCACTCGCGCCGCGGGCTTCTCAAGCTCGTGTCCGCGCGCCGGTCGCTCCTGGATCACCTGAAGAAGTCCGACCAGGACCGCTATCAGAAGCTGATCGAGACCCTGGGCCTGCGCCGCTAAGGCCAGTCCCGGAACCGCTCCCCCGGCCGACCGGCCGGGGCGGGCGGGTCTGTAAGATTTTCTACGCCGCTCCTCCGCAAACAGGCCGGGGGATCCGATGCGGCGCCGGGAGGTTTTCGGAACCTCCCAAACATACGCCGAGGGTTCCAAAGAAATCCTCAACCTGCCTGTTCGCCTGGAGAGGATTTCGGAAGACCGATCCCTGTCCGCCCCCGCCGGGAATGCGCCCGCGGGAAAGAAAGAAACCCGAAAATGTTCGATATCAAACGGAAGACCATCGAGTGGGGCGGCAAGACGCTCACGCTCGAAACCGGCCGCATGGCCCGTCAGGCTGACGGCGCGGTCCTGGTGACCTACGGCGAGACCATGGTGCTGGCCACCGCGGTGTTCGCCAAGAGCCCGAAGCCGGGTCAGGACTTCTTCCCCCTGACGGTGAACTACCAGGAGAAGTTCTATGCCGCGGGCAAGATCCCGGGCAGCTTCCCCCGCCGCGAGGGCGCGCCCTCGCAGAAGGAAACCCTCACCAGCCGCCTGATCGACCGTCCGATCCGCCCGCTGTTCGTGAAGGGCTTCAAGAACGAGGTCCAGGTGGTGACGACGGTGCTCGCCCACGACCTCGAGAACGATCCCGACATCGTCGCCATGGTCGGCGCCTCCGCCGCCCTGGTGCTGTCCGGCGCCCCCTTCATGGGTCCGATCGGCGCGGCCCGCGTCGGCTTCGTCAACGGCGAGTACGTCCTCAACCCGACGCTCGACGAGATGCGCGACAGCCAGATGGACCTGGTCGTCGCCGGCACCCATGACGCGGTGATGATGGTCGAGTCCGAGATCCAGGAGCTCTCCGAAGAGCAGGTCCTGGGCGGCGTGACCTTCGCCCACAAGGGCATGCAGCCGGTGATCGACGCGATCATCGAACTGGCCGAGCACGCGGCGAAGGAGCCGTTCGACTTCCAGGCCGAGGACACCGACGCCATCAAGGCCAAGGTGAAGGACGCCATCGGCGCCGACCTGCGCGCCGCCTACGGCCTGACCAAGAAGTCCGAACGCCAGGCGGCGCTCGCCGTCGCCAAGGAAAAGGCGATGACGACCTTCGCCAAGTCCGAAGCCAACCCGGACGGCTATGACTCCAACAAGCTGGGCGGCGTGTTCAAGGAACTCGAAGGCGACATCGTCCGCCGCGCGATCCTGGAGACCGGCAAGCGCATCGACGGCCGCTCGGTGGACCAGGTCCGCCAGATCGTCGGCGAAGTGGGCGTGCTGTCCCGGGCCCACGGCTCGGCCCTGTTCACCCGCGGCGAGACCCAGGCCCTGGTCGTGGCCACCCTGGGCACCGGCGACGACGAGCAGCTGATCGACGCCCTCGAAGGCAAGTACTACGAGAAGTTCATGCTGCACTATAACTTCCCGCCGTTCTCGGTCGGGGAGACGGGCCGCATGGGCGCGCCGGGCCGCCGCGAAGTCGGCCACGGCAAGCTGGCGTGGCGGGCGATCCGCCCGATGCTGCCGTCGCAGGAAGACTTCCCCTACACGATCCGCCTGGTCTCCGAGATCTTCGAGTCCAACGGCTCGTCCTCGATGGCCTCGGTCTGCGGCGCCTCCCTGGCGCTGATGGACGCGGGCGTGCCCCTGAAGAAGCCGGTCTCCGGCATCGCCATGGGTCTGATCCTGGAGTCCGACGGTTTCGCCGTCCTCTCCGACATCCTGGGTGACGAAGACCACCTCGGCGACATGGACTTCAAGGTCGCCGGCACCGCCGACGGCATCACGTCGCTGCAGATGGACATCAAGATCGCCGGCATCACCGAAGAGATCATGAAGCAGGCCCTGGCTCAGGCTAAGGGCGGCCGCGATCACATCCTCGGCGAGATGAACAAGGCCATGGAGGCTCCCCGCCAGGAGCTGGGCGAATACGCCCCGAAGATCGAGACCATGAAGATCCCGGTCGACAAGATCCGTGAAGTGATCGGTTCGGGCGGCAAGGTGATCCGCGAGATCACCGCCGAGACGGGCGCCAAGATCGACATCGGCGAAGACGGCACGATCAAGATCGCGGCCGCCGAGCAGTCGAAGATCGACGCGGCCCGCGACTGAATCAAGTCGATCGCCTCCGAGCCGGAAGTCGGCGAGATCTACACCGGCAAGGTCGTGAAGATCGTCGACTTCGGCGCCTTCGTGAACTTCTTCGGCGCCAAGGACGGCCTGGTCCACGTGAGCCAGATCTCCAACGAGCGCGTGGCGAAGGTCTCGGACGTGCTGCAGGAAGGCCAGGCCGTGAAGGTCAAGCTTCTGGGCTTCGACGACCGCGGCAAGACCCGCCTGTCGATGCGCGTCGTCGACCAGGAGACCGGCGAAGACCTGTCCAAGAAGGAAGAAGCCGCGGCCGAGGAGGCGTAAGCCCCCTCACCGACGGTGAAACGAACGAGGCGGCCGCCGCGCTGCGGGCGCCGGTTTCATGTCCGCAGGGGCGGGGCGCCGGGGTCCGCGCCTCGCATACCCCGAACAGCAAAAAGGCCCGCCGGAGGCGGGCCTTCTGCATCGGTCTGAGGTCGGGCTCAGCCGCGCAGCTTGCGCAGCAGGACGTCGACATCGCGGGCGATCACCGGGTCCTCGGCCTTCAGCGCCTCGATGCGACGCACGGCGTGCAGGACGGTGGTGTGATCGCGGCCCCCGAAGCGGCGGCCGATGTCCGGAAGGGAGCGGGTGGTGATCTGCTTAGCCAGCCACATGGCCACCTGGCGCGGCCGGGCCACGGCGCGGGCCCGGCGCTCGGAGATCAGGTCGGCCTGCTTCAGGCTGTAGTGCTCGGCGACGGTCTTCTGGATCTGGTCGACGGTGACCTTGCGCTCGCTGCACGACAGGTGCGGGCGCAGGATCGCCTGGGCCTCGTCCAGGGTCAGGCGGGCGAGGTCCGCGCCCACACGGGCCACGAGGGTGTTCAAAGCCCCTTCCAGCTCGCGCACGCTGTCGGTGAAGCGGTCGGCGAGGAACTGCAGCACCTCGGGTCGGGCGGAGGGCAGGAAGCGGCCCTGCTGGGCCAGGGTGGCCAGCTTGCGCTCCAGGATGCCCAGCCGCAGGCTGCGGTCGGCGGGCTCGATGCCGCAGACCAGGCCGGCGTGCAGGTGCGAGCGCAGGCGCGGGTCCATCTCCGACAGCTCGGTCGGCGAGCGGTCGGCGGTCATCACCACGCGGCGGCCGTCCTCGACCAGGGCGATGAGGGTGTGGAACAGCTCCTCCTGGGTGGAGGTCTTACCGGCGACGAAGTGGACGTCGTCGATCAACAGCAGGTCGGCGTTGCGCAGCTCTTCCTTGAAGGCGGCGGTCTGCTTGTCCTGCAGGGCCTTGACGAAGGTCGTCGTGAACCGCTCGGCGGTCAGGTAGACGACCCGCTTGGTCGGCTCGTTGCGGATGGCCTCCCAGGCCAGGGCGTTGAGCAGGTGCGTCTTGCCGAAGCCGTAGGGGCCGTGGAACAGCACCGGATTGAAGTGGCCGTCCGACCAGGTCGCCACGCGGCGGGCGACGGCGAAGGCGAATTCATTGGCCGGGCCGGCGACGAAGCTGTCGAATGAGAAGCGCTCCTGCAGGCCCTGCAGGCGGCCCTGGCGGGCGGCCACCGGCGGCACGGCCTCGGCCTCGATCTCGAACACCGCCGGGGCGGCGGCCGGAGCGGCGACCGTGGCGCTCATGGCGGCGGCGGGCCTGGCGGGGGCCGTGGAACCGGCGGCGTCGTATTCCAGGCGGGATTTCAGGTCGAGGCGGCGGCCCTGGGGGTCGTGCTGGGCCCAGAGCTCGCCGATGCGGCGCCAGGCATGGCGGCGGATCCAGTCGCGCGCGACGCCGGTGGCGGCCACCAGGCACACGTCCTCGCCGGACTCGCGCAGGGCGGCCTGGCCGAGCCAGGAGCCGAACGTGGCTTCGCCAAGCTCGCGCTTGAGCACCT
>JAEYTM010000270.1 GCA_023434015.1 Pseudomonadota bacterium
GTCGAGAATTAGGCGAAGCCCGACAGGTCGGGCCCGCGACCGTTCCAGCCCGATACCCGTTCGAAGGCCGCCGCCAGGGCGACGACCCTGAACTCGTCGCGCGGCCGCCCGCTGATCTGCAGGCCGACGGGCAGGCCGTCGGCGCTCAGGCCGCAGGGCACGCTGATCGCCGGCAGGTCGAGGTAGTTCGCCGCGCGCGTCAGGCGGCTGAGGGGCGAGGTGGTCTCGTCCACGGCGTCGATCGGCGGCGCGGGAATGGGGCAGGTGGGGCTGAGAAAGCCGTCGTAAGCCCGCAGCCAGCCATGGAATTCCGCCTGGTCCGCCTTCCGCTGCAAGTGGGTCTGCGCCAGCTGTTCGTCGGTGAAGTCGCGGCCGGCCTGGAAGCGCCGCACGATCCAGGGATCCATCACCGCGGCCTGCGCCTCGATCCGGGCGCGCCACACGCGCCAGCCCTCGCCCGCCATCAGCAGGCCGTTGGCGGCGAACGACTGCTCCATCGATCCCGGCGGGCTGACGATTTCGACCGTCACGCCTGCGCTGCGCAGCCGCTCTATGGCCTCGACATAGAGCCGGGCGACGTCCGGGTGCAGTTCGCCCAGGTCGGCGAGGGGGATGGCCGCGAGCCGGGCGCCCCGGACCTCGGCCGTGAGGGCCGCCTCCGCATCGAACGGCTCGCGCATCGCCCCATCGCCGTCGGGGCCGGAAACCACCGCCAGCGCCCGCGCGGCCCGCTCCACGGTACGGGCCAGCATGCCGACGGTATCCAGCGCCGGGCTCAGCGGATGAACACCCCTCAGGCTGACGAGGCCGCGGCCAGGCTTCAGGCCGACCACCCCGCAAACGCCGGCGGGGATGCGCACGGACCCGCCGGTGTCGCTGCCGAGGGCCATGTCCACCAGGCCGGCGGCGACGGCCACGGCGGAACCGGAAGACGAGCCGCCGGGAACGCGGTGCACCCGGTGGTCCCAGGGGTTCCACGGCGCGCCGACGGCGCGGTTGGTGCCCCAGCCGCCATAGGCAAGTTCCACGGTGTGGGTCTTGCCGACCGCGCTCCAGCCCGCCTGCAGCAGGCGTTCGACCACCACTGCGTGATGCGCTGGGGCAGGGTCGAGCGGAACACGTCCACCGCCGCCGGTGGGCCGTCCCGCCACGTCCATGAGGTCCTTCACGGCGAAGACCGGTCCATCGGCGGTTTCTCCCGCCAGGGGCGGATCGAACACCTGCACGAATGCGTTCAGCCGGCCGTCGAAGCGGCGGATGCGCGACAGGGCGTCGTCAGGGCTCATTCTTTGAGTATCCGGGGCCACAGGGACGCACTATCGCCGAGCCGCCTGCTTGAAACCAGATGACGGACCCCCGGCCGGCGTGCCTTTAGGTCGGCATGACCCAATCGCTGCCCGAACAGCTCCGCGCCACGGTGCGTTTTCTTGGCAGGGTGCTGGGCGATGTGATCCGCGCCCAGGACGGCGAGGCGGTGTTCAATCAGATCGAGGATATCCGGCAGGCCTCGGTGGGGTTCCATCGGGAAGGCACGCCGCAGGCCGCCGCCCTGGTGGCCGACCGGCTGGGTTCGCTCAGCCTCGCGGACACCGTGCGGTTCGCCCACTCGTTCGCCTGCTTCCTGCAGATCACCAACATCGCCGAGGATCAGATCCAGCGGCGCCGCGGGCGGGTCGGAGAGGCGCGGCCGGACACCCTGGCCGGCGCGCTCCGGACTCTGGAGGCGCAGGGCGTCGGGGTCCGTGACGTCGTCGAACTGCTGCAGCACGCCCTGATCGCCCCGGTGATCACCGCCCACCCCAGCGAGGTGCGCCGCAAGAGCGTCCTCGATCGCCAGGGCGCCATCGCCAACCAGCTCGACGCGATGGAACAGGCGCCGGGCGAGGCGGAGCGCTCGGCCGCCGGGCGCGAACTGGTCCGGCAGGTCTCGATCTTCTGGCGCACGCGCCTGTTGCGGTCGGTGAAGCTGGGGGTCGGGGACGAGATCGAGAACGCGGTCTCCTATTTCGAGCGCAGCTTCCTGCCGGCGTTGCCGCGGCTCTACGCCCGGTGGCTGGAGACGCTCGGCGAACCGGAAGGGCTGAACAGCTTCCTGCGCGTCGGCTCCTGGGTGGGCGGCGACCGCGACGGCAATCCCTATGTCACCGCGGCGGTCATGCGCCAGGCGATGGCGCGTCAGGCGCGCGGAGCGCTCGGGGCCTATCTGGACGCGGTCCACGCCCTCGGGGCCGAACTGTCGCTTTCCGGCAGGCTGGCGGAGGTCACGCCCGAACTCCAGGCCCTGGCCGACGCCGCCCGGGACCCATCGGCCCACCGCGCCGATGAACCCTACCGGCGGGCCCTGACCGGAATCTACGCGCGGCTGGCCGCCACCTATCCGCGCCTGACCGGCGAGGCGCCGGCGCGGCCGGCCGCGGCCGTCCTGGCTCCCTACGCCACGCCGGACGAGCTGAAGGCCGACCTGGAGATCGTCCAGGCTTCCCTGACCGCCCGGCACGGCGACGCCTTCGCCCATGGGCCGCTGCCCGATCTGATCCGCGCTGTCGACACCTTCGGCTTCCACCTCGCCCGCCTGGACATGCGCCAGAACTCCGCGGTCCACGCGCG
>JAEYTM010000273.1 GCA_023434015.1 Pseudomonadota bacterium
GATCAGGCGGCTGGGCTTCCAGCGCGTCGGCCAGTTGATGGAGCTGCCGCGCGGTCCCCTCGCCCGGCGTTTCGGGGCTCACACCCTCGCCCGCCTCGACCAGACGCTGGGCCGCACCCGCGAGGCCCTGACCTGGCGGCGCCCGCCGACGCCCTGGTTCGCACGGCTGGCCTTCGCCGAGCCGATCAGCGCACCGGAAGACATGGCCCGGGTGGCCGTCGACATCTGCGCGAAGCTCTGCGCCCGGCTGGAGGCCGAAAGCCAGGGCGCCCGGCGCTTCGAACTCGCCTACCACCGTCTGGACGGCAAGGCCCTGACCGCCACCGTCGGCCTCGCCCTGGCCGGCCGCGATGCGCAGCGTCTAAGCCGGCTGTTCGTCCCGAAGCTGGAAACCCTCGATCCCGGGTTCGGGATCGAGGTCGCGACTCTAGCCGCCTTCGAGGTGGAGCGTATCGCCGGCCGTCAGACGAGGCTCGACACGCTCCATGTCGCTGCGCCGGAGGACGGTCTGGCCCCGCTGGTCGACCGGCTGACCAACCGCCTGGGCGAGGACCGCGTCTGGCGCGCCGTGGCGGTGGAGAGCCATGTGCCCGAACTGGCGATCGACCGCGCGCGGCCGCTCGGAACGCCGCTCGTCGCCGCCCGGCCGTGGGACCCGGAGACGCCGCGCCCCGTGCGCCTGTTCCGCCGGCCCGAGCCCTTGGCGGGAGTGATCGCCCTCACCCCCGACGACCCGCCCAGCCAGTTCCGCTGGCGGGGTCGGACCCACCGGGTGCGCCGGGCCGAAGGTCCCGAACGCATCGGCGAGGAATGGTGGAAGTCGCCCATCGGGGACGTCCGCGTCGGCCATGTCCGCGACTACTACCGGGTGGAGGACCAGGAAGGCGCCCGCTTCTGGCTGTTCCGCGCCGGCCTTCTCGACCACGCCAATCCGCCGAAATGGTGGCTGCACGGCCTGTTCGGATGACCCGCTACGCCGAGCTGCAGGCGAGCAGCAATTTCTCCTTCCTGCGTGGGGCCTCGCATCCGGATGAGCTGGTGTGGGGCGCCGCGACGCTGGGAATGGAGGCCATCGGCCTCTGCGACCGCAACTCCCTGGCGGGGGTCGTGCGAGCCTGGTCGGAAGCGAACCGCCAGCGCGAGGCCGGGACGGTCATCCGCGCCCTGACCGGCTGCCGGCTGGATTTCGCCGACACGACGCCTAGCCTGCTGGTCTACCCCTCCGACCGTGAGGCCTACGGCCGGCTCACCCGCCTGCTCACCGTCGGCCAGCGGCGCGCCGGGAAGGCCGCCTGCGAGCTGCACTGGGAGGATTTCCAGTCCCAGGCCGAGGGGCAACTGGTGCTGGTGGTCCCACCCGACCGGCTGGACGAGGCCTTCGAGCACGACCTTCGCCGCATCGCCGGCGAGTTGCCCGATGTCTGGCTGGCGGCGGCGCGCCGCTACGGCCCGCGCGACCTGAAGCGGCTGTCACACCTCGCCGCCCTGGCGAGCGCCCACGGCGCTCCGATGGTCGCGACCAACGACGTGCTCTGCCATGCCGCCGAGCGGCGACCGCTGCAGGACGTCCTCACCTGCATCCGCGAGAAATGCACCATCCATGAGGCGGGCCTGCGGCTGCAGGCCAACGCCGAGCGCCACCTGAAGTCCCCCGCCGAGATGGCCCGGCTGTTCGCCCGCTTTCCCGGCGCGGTGGAGCGCAGCGTCGAGATCGCCGACCGCATCGGCTTCGACCTCGGCCAGCTCCGCTACGAATATCCCGACGAACCGGTGCCGCACGGCAAGACCGCCATCCAGCACCTGCGCGACCTGACCTGGGAAGGCGCCAGGACCCGGTTCGAGAAAGGCATGGGCGAGACCGAGCGGGCGACCATCGAGAAGGAGCTGACCCTGATCGAGAAGCTCGACTACCCGAACTACTTCCTCACCGTTCACGACATCGTCGCCTGGGCGAAGGCGCAGGGGATCCTCTGCCAGGGCCGTGGCTCGGCGGCCAACTCGCTCGTCTGCTTCTGCCTCGGCGTCACCGCGGTCGATCCCACCAAGACGGGGCAGGAGCTGCTGTTCTCCCGCTTCATCTCCGAGAACCGCAACGAGCCGCCGGACATCGACGTCGACTTCGAGCACGAGCGACGCGAGGAGGTGATGCAATACGTCTACCGGCGCTATGGCCGCGACCGGGCGGCCATCGTCGCCACCGTCATCCACTATCGCCCGCGCATGGCCATCCGCCAGGTCGGCAAGGCTCTGGGCCTGACAGAGGACATCACCGCCGCCCTGGCCGGCACCGTCTGGGGCAGCTACGGCGATGGGGTCCCGGACGCACACATCCGCCAGGTCGGCCTCGACCCCGACAACCCGCAGATCCGCCGCGCGACCGCCATGGCCCAGCAGCTTCTGGGCTTCCCCCGCCACCTGTCGCAGCACGTGGGCGGCTATGTGCTGACCCAGCGCCGGCTCGACGAGACCGTGCCGATCGGCAACGCCGCCATGAAGGACCGCACCTTCATCGAATGGGACAAGGACGATATCGACGCCCTGAACCTGATGAAGGTCGACGTCCTGGCGCTCGGCATGCTGACGGCGCTGAGGAAGAGCTTCGAAATGCTGCCGCCCCTGCCGGACGGGCGGCGGATCAGCGACATCGCCCACATCCCCCAGGAGGATGGCGACGTCTATGGGATGCTGTCGAAGGCGGATTCCATCGGCGTCTTCCAGGTCGAGAGCCGGGCGCAGATGTCGATGCTGCCGAGGCTCAGGCCGAAGGAATTCTACGACCTGGTCGTCCAGGTGGCGATCGTCCGGCCTGGGCCGATCCAGGGCGACATGGTGCACCCCTACCTGCGGCGCCGCGAGGGGACGGAACCCGCGGAGTTTCCCTCGCCCGCGCCGGAGCACGGCGACAAGGACGAGTTGCGGAAGGTGCTCGGCAAGACCTTCGGCGTGCCGCTGTTCCAGGAGCAGGCCATGCGGCTGGCCATCGAGGCGGCGAAGTTCTCCGACGACGACGCCGACGGCCTGCGCCGCGCCATGGCCACCTTCCGCGCCAATGGCCGGCTTCACGAATACCGCGAGAAGTTCATCCACGGCATGGTCGGGCGCGGCTACGACCAGGGCTTCGCCGAACGCTGCTTCAAGCAGATCGAAGGCTTCGGCTCCTACGGCTTCCCGGAGAGCCATGCGATCAGCTTCGCCCTGCTGGTCTACGCCTCGGCCTGGGTGAAGCGGCGCCACCCGGAGGTGTTCTGCGCCGCCCTGCTCAACAGCCAGCCGATGGGCTTCTACCAGCCCTCGCAACTGGTCCGGGACGCCCGCGAACATGGCGTCGAGGTGCGGCCGCCGGACACCCTGGCCAGCGACTGGGACTGCACCCTGGAGGACCCGGACGACCCGCGCCGGCCTCATCGACCGCTCCGCCTCGGCCTGCGCCAGATCCGCGGGTTCAGGCAAAAGGACGCCGAGGCCCTGGCCGCCGCTCGTAGGGCCGGCGCCCGCACGCCCGAGGACTTCGCCGTGAAGGCCCGCCTGTCCCGCCGCGCCCTGGAACTGCTGGCCGAGGCCGACGCCTTCCGCGGAATAGGCCTCGACCGCCGCCAGGCGCTGTGGGCGGTGAAGGGCCTGGCCGGCGAGCTGGGCGCCCAGGACGACGCTCCCCTGCTGGTCGGCGCCCGGCCGAAAGAGGTGCAGGTGGAGCTGCCCTTCATGAGCGTCCCGCAGCACGTCGCCGAGGACTACCGCACCACCAGCCTGTCCCTGAAGGCCCATCCGGTCAGCTTCTTCCGCAGCGACCTCGACGCCGACCGCATCATCCGCGCCTGCGACCTGAAGACGATGCGCGACCGCCGGCGGGTCTCGGTGGGCGGCCTGGTGCTGGTGCGCCAGCGGCCGGGCACCGCCAAGGGCGTGGTCTTCCTGACCCTCGAGGACGAGACCGGCGTCGCCAACATCGTCGTCTGGAAGGACGCCTTCGAGGCCAACCGTCGGCTGGTGATGAGCTCGGCCTTTCTCGTCGTCCATGGCCGGTTGCAGCGCGCCGGCGAGGTGATCCACGTCGTCGCCGAGCGGTTCACGGATTTATCCGCCCGCCTGTCGGAAATGCGCGAGGCCGAACGTCCTCCGATCGAGGTGCGCTCAAAGGTCTCCGGCCGCCTGATCCGCAGCCGGGACTTTCACTGAGCGCGCCGCGCGGCCAAGATCACGGCATCAGAGGGGGCGAACCCATGCCACAGGCGGTCCAGCTTCTCATCGGCACCCGCAAGGGCGCGTGGATCTATCGCAGCGACGACCGGCGGCGGACCTGGCGCGTCCAGGGGCCGATCTTCCTGGGCTGCATCGTCAGCCACCTGGTGCTGGATCCGCGTGACGGCCGGACCCTGCTGATGGCGGCGGCGACCGGCCACCTGGGGCCGACCATCTTCCGCTCCACCGACGACGGCGAGACCTGGACCGAAGCGGCCCGCCCGCCGGCCTTTCCCAAGGCGGACGGACCCGACGCGCGCGCCGTCGACCACACCTTCTGGCTGGAGCCAGGCCACGCCGCGGAGCCCGGCGTCTGGTGGGCGGGGACTTCGCCGCCCGGCCTGTTCGAAAGCCGCGACGGCGGAGCGAGTTGGGACAGCGTCGCCGGCTTCAACGATCATCCGAAGTACCGCGACTGGGTGCCGGCCGACTTCGGCACCCCCGACGGCCCCCTGCTGAACCAGGTCGTCATCGACCCACGCGACGCCGCCCACATGTACATCGCCACCTCCACCGGCGGGGTGTTCGAAAGCACCGACCGGGGGGCGAGCTGGGGCCCGCTGAATCGCAACGTCGAGGCCAGCTTCCTCCCCGACCCCTATCCCGAGTACGGCCAGGACGCGCATTACCTCGGCCTGTCGCCGGCCGATCCCGACCGGCTCTACCAGCAGAACCACTGCGGGATTTATCGGCTCGACCGTCCATCGGACCGCTGGGAGCGCATCGGTGCGAACATGCCCGCCGAAATCGGCGACATCGGTTTCACTATCGTCCCGCATCCGCGCGACGCCGACACCGCGTGGGTGTTTCCGATGGACGGCACGGAGGTATGGCCAAGGGTCAGCCCGGGCGGGCGGCCCGCCGTCTATCGCACCCGCGACGGCGGCGGCTCGTGGGAGCGGCAAGACCGCGGCTTCCCCGCCGAGCAGGGCTGGTTCACCGTCAAGCGCCAGGCCTTCTGCGCCGACGCGGGCGATCCGGTCGGCCTCTACCTGGGCGCCACCAATGGCGAACTGTGGATGAGCGACGACGAGGGCGGGGCCTTCCGCCAGATCGCCGCCCACCTGCCGGAGATCTACTCCGTGGTGGCGGCGCCGCTGAGATGATCTCGGTTTCGATCCCCTCGCAGCTGATCTCCTACACCGGCGGTGCAACCCGCGCGCAGGCGGATGGCGCGACGGTGGACGAGGTGTTGCGCGACCTCGACCGGCTCTACCCGGGGATCAGGTTCAGGGTGGTGGACGAGCAGGACCGCATCCGCCGGCACATGCGGATCTTCGTCGGCCGCGAGGCGGCGCGCGACTTGCGCATGCCCCTGCGGCCCGGCGACGAACTGCTGATCTTCGGCGCGCTGAGCGGCGGCTGACCGCCGCCCAGCGTTCCGAGGACTAGAACCGCAGAGCGCGGGCTTCCTTGACGTTCGGCAGGCCCTGGATCTTGGCCAGCAGGTCGTCGCCCGGCTGCTGATCGACACCGACGAGGGCGATGGCGTCCTCGCCGGCCGAAACGCGGCCCAGGTTGAAGGTGGCGATGTTGACGCCGGCCTCGGCGAGCAGGGCGCCCAGGTTGCCGATGAAGCCCGGCTTATCCAGGTTGTTCACATAGAGCATGGTCGGAGCGAACGGGGCGTCCAGGTCCATGCCCTTGACCTCGATCACCCGCGGGGCGCCGGCCAGCACCGAACCGGCGAAGGAGCGCTTGCCCTTCTCGGTGGTGACGGTGATGCGCACCAGGCTTTCGTAGATCGGCGAGTCGTCCTGCTTGGATTCGGAGACGGTGATGCCGCGCTCCTTGGCCACCGCCGGGGCGGAGACCATGTTCACCTCGGCCAGCATCGGGCGCATGACCCCGGCCAGGGCGGCGGCGGTCAGCGGGCGGGTGTTCAGCTTGGCGACCTCGCCCTCATAGGCGATGTCGATGGCCTTGATGCCGAAGTCGACCATCTGGCCGGCGAAGGCGCCCAGCTTTTCGGCCAGGGCCACGAAGGGCTTCAGGCGCGGCGCTTCCTCGGCGGTCACCGAGGGACTGTTCAGGGCGTTGGTGACCGCACCGGTGAGCAGGTAGTCGCTCATCTGCTCGGCGACCTGCAGGGCGACGTTCTCCTGGGCTTCGTTGGTCGAGGCGCCCAGGTGCGGGGTGGCGATGAAGTTCTCGGCGCCGAACAGCACGTTCTGCTTGGCCGGCTCCTCCACGAAGACGTCGAAGGCCGCGCCGCCGATGTGCTTCTCGTCCAGCAGCTTGCGCAGCGCCGCCTCGTCGACCAGGCCGCCGCGGGCGCAGTTGACGATCAGCACGCCCTTCTTGGTCTTGGCCAGGTTCTCGGCCGACAGGATGTTGCGCGTCTTGTCGGTCAGCGGGGTGTGCAGGGTGATCATGTCGGCGCGAGCCAGCAGCTCTTCGAGCTCGACCTTCTCGACGCCGATCTCCACCGCCCGGTCCGGCGACAGGAAGGGGTCGTAGGCGACGACGTGCATCTTCAGACCGTTGGCGCGGTCGGCGACGATCGAGCCGATGTTGCCGGCGCCGATCAGGCCGAGGGTCTTGCCGTACAGCTCGACGCCCATGAAGCGGTTCTTCTCCCACTTGCCGGCCTGGGTGGAGGCGTCGGCGGCGGGAAGCTGGCGGGCCAGGGCGAAGATCATCGCGATGGCGTGTTCGGCAGTGGTGATCGAATTGCCGAACGGGGTGTTCATCACCACGATGCCGGCGGTGGTGGCGGACGGGATGTCGACGTTGTCGACGCCGATGCCGGCGCGGCCGATCACCTTCAGGTTCTTGGCGGCGGCGATGACGTCCTTGTCGGCCTTGGTCGCAGAGCGGACGGCGAGGCCGTCATAGTCGCCGATGATGGCGAGCAATTCGTCCTTGGTCAGGCCGGTCTTCACGTCGGCGTCGACGCCGCGGTCCTTGAAGATGGCGACGGCGGCGGGGGACAGTTTGTCGGCGATAAGCACGCGAGGCATGTGAGGTCTCCGTAGGCGGAGCCCTCCCCACATCCGGGGGGGAGGGATCGTTGTTTCGATGATGCGGGTGGCGGCCGGTCGGGCCGCGATCAGGCGAGTTCGAGCTCGGCGGCGACCGTCTGGAAGGCCCAGTCGAGCCACGGGGTCAGGGCGTCGAGGTCCGAGGTGTCGACGGTGGCGCCGCACCAGATCCGCAGCCCGGCCGGAGCGTCCCGGTAGCCGCCGATGTCCAGCGCCACGCCTTCCTTCTCCAGCACCGAAGCCAGCTTCTTGGCGAAGTCGGCCTGGGCGGCGTCCGGCAGGGCGGTGACGCGCGGATCGACCACCTTCAGGCACACCGAGGTATTGGAGCGGATGGCCTTGTCCTCGGCGAGGAAGGCGACCCAGGCAGTCTTCTCAACCCAGGCTTCGAGCACCGCCAGATTGGCGTCGGCGCGGCGCTGCATCTCGGTCAGGCCGCCGATGGAGGCCGCCCACTTCAGCGCGTCGACCGCGTCTTCCACCGCCAGCATGGAGGGGGTGTTGATGGTCGCGCCCTCAAAAATGTCGAGGCTGACCTTGCCGCCCTTGGTCATGCGGAACAGCTTCGGCATCGGCCACGGCGGGCTGTAGCTTTCCAGCCGCGCCACGGCGCGCGGGCCGAGGATCAGCACGCCATGCGCGCCCTCGCCGCCCAGCGCCTTCTGCCAGGAGAAGGTGACCACATCGAGCTTGGACCAGTCGAGGTCCTGGGCGAAGGCGGCGCTGGTGGCGTCGCAGATGGTCACGCCCTCGCGGTCGTCAGCGATGAAGTCGGCGTTCGGCACGCGCACGCCCGAGGTCGTGCCGTTCCAGGTGAAGACCAGGTCGGCGTCCTTGCGGACCTTGCTCAGGTCGGGAAGCTGGCCGTAGGGCGCGCTCAGCACCTCGGCGTCGAGCTTCAGCTGCTTGGTCACGTCGGTGACCCAGTCCTTGCCGAAGCTCTCGAAGGCCAGGAGTTGCACAGGGCGGGCGCCGAGCATCGACCACATGGCCATCTCGACGGCGCCGGTGTCGGAGCCGGGGACGATACCGATCAGATAGTCGTCGGGAACCTGCAGCACCTCGCGGGTGCGGTCGATGGCTTCCTTCAGGCGCGCCTTGCCGAGCTTGGAGCGGTGAGACCGCCCGAGCACCGCGCTGGAAAGATTTTCGGGGGTCCATCCGGGGCGCTTCGCGCACGGGCCGGAAGAGAATTCGGGTCGAGCCGGCCGCATGGCCGGTTTGGCGGTGGTCATAGCGATGTCTCCCATCCTTACAGATGAGCAGCGCCCCGTTGGGGGGGCGTGGCCCGCCGGCCAAAAGCCCGCATTCGGTTTTCGGAGCAAGCGGAAAATGCGCCGCCGGGCCAGAACTTCACCGTCGCCCTAGGCGGGCGGGGCGCCACGCGCGCGGCGGCGCCAGGTCAAGGCCGTGCCGATCACCAGGCACAGGCTGATCAGGAAGAAATCGATGTTGTTGGCGACGACGTGGAAGTGGTCCCGCGGTCGGGCGGCGACGAAGTAGACCGCGTGGAGGGTGAACTGCGCCGCATAGAGCAGCATCACCGCGCCAAGCCAGGGGCTGGCGTAGAACACCGCCACAACCAGCAGCGACAGCGCCGTCAGCGCGTCGAGCCACAGCAGGATGGAGCGGGGGAAGTAGTATTCGCCGGCCAGGGCCAGCAGCATGTTGAGCAGGATGATTCCCGCGCCGATCCGCTCGGCCGCCTCGCCCTTCAGAAAGGCGAACACACATGCGCCGAGGCTGAACGCCAGCAGTGCGATGATGATCGGCGAATTCGGCATAGCACTGCGCCCCTACCAGAGCAGGGACGCAGCGCCAGTTAATTTAAAGCAACGCTTGGCGGGCCTCAGCCGACCTCGCGCATGATGACCTGAGCCTCTTGCGGCTGGGTCATCTTGTTTTCGTAGCCCATCTTGGTGCGGATTCCGAGGCGCAGCTTGGCCTCGTCGAGCTGGGTGTGCACGCCCACCATGGCGGTGCGCGCTTCGCTGAGCGCCTTGAGGGCGTCCATCATCTTCACCTGCACGTCGTCGGCGAACACCAGCGAGGCGTTCACGTCCTTACGCGCGGCCAGCATCACGCTCATCAGTTCGGCGGCTTCAGCCATGGCGCCATCGACGGCCGCTTCGGTCGAAAACAGCTTCTTCGCCACACGCTGCGCGACAAATACCTTTTCCATCAGCCCCTCCGGGTTCAACCACGCCGGTTAGGGTAAATGAAAGCTTAACCGTAAAGCAAACGATTCATGAGTTGTTAACCATAGATTCTGCGGCCACAGGTTGTGTCGCGATGTTTTGGCCACACCAGATATCAACCCTGGGGCGCGTGGGCCCTGCCGGACAGGACGAGTGGAAGCGAAGCGTTAGTATTATCGGCTTAGCTTGGCGGCAGATCGGCAACGGGACGTCATGAACCAAGCTGCTGGACCGAGGCCTTCGGCCCCTGTCGTCACTTTCCACGCCCGTATCGCGGGCGTTGGGCTGATCACGACCGTGGTGGTGCTGCTGGCCGCCTGCGTCACCTTCACCCTGCAGCAATGGGCGGTGGCCCGCACCTATTCGCACCAGGTCCATCAGTCGCTCGCCGACATCACCGCCGCCACGGCCGGGCCGGCCGTCGCCCAGAACGACGCGGTGCACATCCAGGCGCCGCTGTCCTCTCTGTCACGCAGCACCAGCGTCGTCTCGGCCCGCCTGACGGACACGGAAGGCCGCGTCCTGGCCAGCTACCGCCGCGCCGGCCCGCCCGCCGCCGAGGAGACGGAGGAAATCGTCACGCCGGTGATGCACGAGGCGCGTCAGGTCGGCGAGGTGGTGATGACCGTCCGCCGGCCGCAGCTCGCGCCCTTGCTGCCGCAATTCATCGCGCTTACCGCCGCCCTGCTGTTCGGCGGGGTCGGCATGGCCCTGTTCCTGGCGCGCAGCCTGGCCCATCGGGTGATCGCACCGGTGCAGCGTCTGTCCGAGGCTATGCACCAGGTCGCCGAAGGCGGCGGGTTCACCCCCGTCGAGGTCACCGCCCAGGACGCGCTCTTCCGCAGCCTCACCGCCAGCTTCAACCACCTGCTGGGCAAGCTCGACGAGCGGGAGGAAGACCTGAAGCGGGCGATGCGCGAACTGGAAGGCGCCCGCGATGCGGCCAATGCCGCCAACGTCCTGAAGACCCACTTCCTCGCCAACATGAGCCACGAAATCCGCACCCCCCTGAACGGCGTGCTGGCGATGGCCGACGTCATGGCCATGGGCGACCTCGCCCCGCTGCAGCGCGAGCGCCTGCAGGTGATCCGCCAGTCCGGCGGCCTGCTGCTGGCGGTGCTCAATGACGTTCTCGACCTGTCGAAGATCGAAGCGGGGAAGCTGACCCTGGCCGACGACCCCTTCGATCTAGCCCCGATCCTCGCCCAGCCGCGGGACACCTTCGCCATGGTGGCGGCCGGTAAGAACCTGGAGTTCGACTTCCAGATATCGTCGCAGGCCACGGGATGGTGGCGCGGCGACGCCGACCGGCTGCGCCAGGTGCTCGGCAACCTGCTGTCCAATGCGGTGAAGTTCACCACCCACGGCTCGGTCCATGCGCGGGTGGACGTGAATCCGGCGACAGGTGCTCTGCGGGTGGTCGTCGAGGATACCGGCGTCGGCATCACCGCCGAGAAGCTGCCCACGCTGTTCGAGAAGTTCACCCAGGCGGACAATTCCGCCACCCGCCGCTTCGGCGGCACCGGCCTTGGCCTGGCGATCTGCCGCGAGCTGACTCAGATGATGGGTGGCTCCATCGACGTCGAAAGCCGCGAAGGCAAGGGCTCGACCTTCACGGTCGAGCTGCCGCTGCCTCGTGCTGAGGCCGATGCCGAGGCCCCGTCCGAACCGGCGTCCTGCCGCGGCGACAAGGGCCTTCGCCTGCTGGCCGCGGAGGATAACCCCACCAATCAGCAGGTCCTCGCGGCCGTGATGGAGTCCCTCGATCTCGACGTCGACATCGTCGCCGACGGTCGCGAGGCCGTGGAGGCCTGGAAGACCGGCGAATACGATCTGATCCTGATGGACATCCAGATGCCGGTCATGGACGGCATCGCCGCAGCCCGGCATATCCGCGGCGCCGAACTCGCCACCGGCCGCGCACGGACGCCGATCGTCGCCCTCACCGCCAACGCCCTGACCCACCAGGTGGCCGAATACATGGCGGCGGGCATGGACGGGCACGTGGCCAAGCCGATCGAGATCGCCAAGCTCTATGGCGCGATCAGCGCCGCCCTCAACGCCCAGGCCACGGGCGCGATCGAGTCGATCCAGGCCGCCTGAGCGGCGTTTCCGAAGCTGAACCGCAGCTAACCGCCGGCCTCAGACCGGCGTCAGCCGCGCCGTGGTTTTCTCTCATCAACGCCGGGATCACCGGCGCGGTTGGCAACCAAACCGGAGTGCGGGTGTTTCGCCCCGGTTCGGAGGGACCAACGCAAAGAACGATCTGAGCAGAGGACCTGACATGAAAAAGCTCACCACCCTGACCCTGATTGGCGCCTCGGTCCTGGCCCTGGGCGCGGGCTCCGTCGCTTCCGCCCAGCCGCGCGGCGACTACGGCTATCCCGGCCATTGGCAGAACAGCCAGGGCGCCTGGATGAACATCAACCAGCGCCAGGCGCAGCTTGATCGCCAGATCGACCGCGGCCTGCGCACCGGCGACCTGACCCGTGCGGAAGCCGCCCGTCTGCGCAACGAGTTCCGTCAGATCGCCCGGCTGGAGCAACGCTACCGGACGAACGGCCTGACGATGCGCGAGCGGGTCGACCTCGACCGTCGCTTCGACCGTCTGGCGGCCCAGATCCGCTGGGAACGTAACGACCGTCAGTATGGCCAAGGGTACGGTTATCGCCGCTAGGCGACAGACCGGACCCTGAGAACGATGCGCCCCCGGAGCGATTCCGGGGGCGTTTTCGTGTCAGGGCGACAGGCGAAGGCGTCCGTCAAGCACGGTTACGGCGCGGCCGCGCAGCCGGACGCGGTCGCCCGCATCGGTGCAATGCAGGTCGCCGCCGCGTCCCGGATAGGCCTGATGGAAGCGCAACTCCGTGCGGCCGAGCTTCGCCGCATAGAGCGGCGTCAGGATGCAGTGCAGGGACCCCGTGGCCGGGTCCTCAGGGATTCCCGAGCCAGGCGCGAAGAAGCGGTCCACCACGTCGTGGTCCGCCCCCGGTCCGGCCAGGGCCGCGACCCCGACATTGCCGCGGCCGGCCGTCGCGGCGCTCGCCACCTGTTCAAGGGCGACCAGGTCGGGCGCCAGGCTCCGCACCGTCGCCGGGTCATCGAACAGCGCCACCAGGAAGCTGGAGACCCAGACCTCCTGCGGCTCGGCGCCCAGCGCCGCGGCGAGGCCCTGCGGCGGCTCGACCCGCACGGGGGATTGGGCCGGGAAGTCCATCTCGTAGCCGCCCGCCGCGCGCCGGACGGTCAGCGGCCCCGAGCGGGTCTCGAAGACCACCGCCTCGCCCGCCAAGCCGATCTCGGCGAGCAGGACATGCGCCGAGGCCAGGGTCGCGTGGCCGCACAGGGGAACTTCCAGCCGCGGCGTGAACCAGCGCAGGCCGAAGCGCCCAGGGTCCGCGGTCTTCAGCAGGAAGGCCGTCTCGGCCTGATTGTTCTCGCTGGCCAGCGCCTGCATCCAGCCGTCTTCCGGCCAGGCCTCCAGCGGTTCGACCACACAGGCGGGGTTGCCGCGGAACGGGGCTGCAGCAAAGGCGTCGACGGTCCACTGGCGCATGATTTCCTTTCGCGACGAGCGGCTTAGGCGATCGCCTCGACTTCCGGCCAGCGGGCGAGCGTCGAGGCGGCGGTGCGGGCGAAACCATTGGTCGGCCTGAGCGGGTTGGGCCGTAGCCGCAGGGCGAACAGATCCTCCAGGCCGAACGGCGCCATGATCGTCAGGCGGTCGTCCGGCGCCAGCCGGACGGCGACGGCGAACAGAGGGCTGACGAAGCGGCCCAGCGCCTCCTCGCTGCAGGTCAGGGGGGCGTAAGGCTCGCCGAACTTGTGCTCGAACCAGAGGTGAACCCGCGCCTGGTTGCGCACCTCCACCATCTCGCGCAACGGCGGCGGGAAGGCGGCCGCCACCCGGCGGATGACCTGATCCTCCGCCTCGTAGGACAGGTCCGAAGCGTCGAAATAGCCCAGGTCGTAGTCCTTGATCCCGTAGTCCGCCTCACGGCCGGTGAGGTGGTTGAGCACGCGCTGATAAACCGCCCCGGAGAAGATCAGCCAGTCCGGCAGCTCCAGATCGCGCGCGGTCGTCAGCACCTGCATGAGGCTGGGCGAAGCCCGCAGGATGTCTTCCAGCCGCCGCTCCAGCACCAGGCTCACCGGCCCTCCCGCAGAGGCCAACCGTGATCCAGCGGCCCGGCGCCCGCGCCGAGACCCGGCGCACGCAGCATCGCCTCATGCACATAGTCCCAGGCGACCGCCACGGCGGCGGCCAGGGGCAGGCCCTGAGCCAGGCCGGTCGCGCAGGCCGAGGCGAGGGTGCAGCCCGTGCCATGCGTGTGCCGGGTGTCGATCCGCTCTCCCTCGAAGACCGTCTCGCCGTCAGGGGTCATCAGGACATCCACGACGCGCTCGCCGGGGACATGACCGCCCTTCATCAGCAC
Organism: Pseudomonadota bacterium; assembly: GCA_023434015.1. Taxonomy (GTDB): domain Bacteria; phylum Pseudomonadota; class Alphaproteobacteria; order Caulobacterales; family Caulobacteraceae; genus Phenylobacterium. The sequence continues at coordinate 13,858 of JAEYTM010000273.1, forward strand.
CGCCCGCGCCCCCGCCTCCAGCAGGGCCTCGCCGGCCCGGCGCAGGTCGTCGGTGGTTTCGGCCGGCCGGCCGGTCAGAGCCTCGGCCTCAGGCGCGTTCGGGGTGAGCAGGGTGGCGCGCGGGATCAGCAGGGCGCGCACCGCACTGACCGCCTCCGCCGGCAGCAGCGCGGCTCCGCCCTTGGCGACCATCACCGGATCGATCACCGACGGCCGGCGGGCCTCGTCCAGGAGGCCGGCGACGGCCTCGACCACGGCGACATCCCCAAGCATGCCGGTCTTGATCGCGTCCGCCCCGATGTCGGCGAGCACCGCCCTCGCCTGGGCCTTGATGACCGTCGTGGGGACCGGATGGACGCCGGTGACGCCCAGGGTGTTCTGCACCGTCACCGCGGTGATCGCCGTCGCCGCGTAGCCGCCTAGCGCCGTCACCGTCTTGATGTCGGCCTGGATTCCGGCGCCGCCGCCGGAATCGGAACCCGCTATGATCAGGACTCTGCCGAGGGAGCTCATGGCCTGCCGATAGCGCGGGCGGCCGGCTTTTGCACCGTCATTTCGCCGGGCCCGCAGCAGCGATGGCCTGCCACACACGCACGGCCTGGACTGTTTCGCGCACGTCGTGGACCCGGACGGCGGCGACTCCCGCGGCGACGCCGGCCAGGGCGGCGGCGATCGAGCCGCCCAACCGCTCCGTCGCCGGGCGGCCCTCGTCGAGGATCCCGATGAAGCTCTTGCGACTGACCCCGAGCAGCACCGGGAAGCCCAGGCCGACGATACGGTCCAGGGCCGCCAGCAGCGGCAGATTGTGGTCGGTCATGTGCTTGCCGAAGCCGATGCCGGGGTCGAGCCAGATGCGCTCGCGCGCCACACCGGCGGCCATGGCCGCTGCGGCGCGCGTCGCCAGATAGTCGGTCACCTCGGTGACGACGTCGGCGTAATGCGGCGCCGCCTGCATGCTGCGCGGCTCGCCCCGCATGTGCATCAGCACCACGCCGCACCCCAGCTCCGCGGCGACATCCAGGCTTTCCGGCGCGCCGGAAAGGGCCGTCACGTCATTCCATATGCCGGCGCCCGCCGCCACCGCCGCTCGGGCCACCGCCGGCTTCATGGTGTCGATGGAGATCGGCAGGGTGGTCTCAGCTCGCAGCGCCGATATCAGCGGCGCGACCCGCGCAATCTCCTGGTCCTCACTGACCGGCGCCGCGCCGGGGCGGGTGGACTCCCCGCCGACGTCCAGCATGTCGGCGCCATCCGCGATCAGGCGGCGGGCGTGAGCCAGGGCGGCGACCGGGTCGCTGAACTTACCGCCATCGGAGAAGCTGTCGGGCGTAAGATTGACCACGCCCATCACACGAACATCTGTGATAGTATGCCGTGCCGCTGCAATCATTGCGCGCGGGCCTCCTGGTAATCGGTCCGCTCCGCAGGCGTTCGGGCGCGGCCAGTCAGCGTGATTTCCATATCTGGTCCACAAAGTGCGTGATGGGCGTCCGCACGGAGATAGGGCGATGACTCTCAGTCCCTGGCGACTGCTGCGGCGGCGGCGGCATATCGCGCGCCTTGCCCTGGAGGAAGCGTGGCGGCTGCGCCGGCGGCATGGCGACGCGGCGCTGGTCGCCGCCCACGAAAAGCTCGCTCGTCCCGACCTCACCCGCTGGGGACGCGATGTCCTGCGCGAAGCCGTACGCCAGCTTCGATCCAGAAAGAACGAAGGCGGGTCGTCCTTCGGTCATGGTCATGCTTCCGTCCTGTTCACCGGCCCGGTTTCCAACGACCCTGGCGTGGCCGCCCCTCGCCCCGCGCCTTCCGACCTCGCCCGATCGGGAACGGACGCCGGCGGAGCCGCGGCGCAGCTGGCCGGCCGGTCCACATCCCCTCGCGCCGGTCGCGGCCTCGGACCGCCGGCCCTGGCGATCTCGCCCCCCGGCGAGCCCGGGCGGCTGTTCATCGTGTCGCAGCGCGCCAAGCGCGTCCACATCCTCAACATCGACGGCGGCGCGGTGGCCCCGACGCCCTTCCTCGCGCTCAGCGAAGACCGTCCCACCGACGAGGAATACCGGCTTCTCGGGATCGCCTTCCATCCGGACTACGTCCTCAATGGCTGCTTCTTTGTCTATCTGATCGACGAGGCCGGAACCGTCGAGGTGCGCGAATATGCTCGCATCGACGCCGATCACGCCGATCCCTTCTCCGCGCGCACGGTCATGTGGTTTCACCACCCCTTCGCCCGGGCCGGCGCGCCACGCGACCGCCCCGCCCAGGAAGCCGCGCTCACGGCCTGGGCCGACGGGGACGTCCCGGAGATCGCCGCCACCTCGCTCATCTTCGATGGCCGGGGCCAGCTCTACGCCATCGGTCCGAACGGAGAGGTGCGCCGCCTGAAGATTCACGAAGTGGTCGGAGGCCCCAGGTTCGAGGCCGGCCTTCCGTCCACCGGGTCGCTCGGCCATCCGCGCAGTCTCCACGGCGGGGCCGGAGCGACAGGAAAAGGCCGCCCCGGTCACCCGGAGCGGCCTTCGCCGCCCGGACTCTCCCCCGGCGGCTATGTTGGGATCACGCCGGTTCGGGGCGCGGCGAGATCGGCACCGACACCGCCGGTCCCGACGGGCGCTTGGCTTCGGCGTCCTCGCGCACCGGAGCCACACCCTTCAGCGCATTGATGATTTCGTCGCCGGTGAGGGTCTCGTACTCGAGAAGCGCCTTGGCCAGGATGTGCAGCTCTTCCAGCTTCTCGGTCAGGATGCGGCGCGCCTCGGCCTCGCCGCCCTTCACCAGCTTCTTGACCTCCTGGTCGATCAGCTTGGCGGTCTCTTCCGAGACGTTCTGGTTGCGCGCGACCGAATGGCCCAGGAACACCTCCTCCTGGTTCTCGCCGTATTCGACGGCGCCCAGGACGTCGGAGAAGCCCCATTTGGTGACCATGGCGCGGGCCAGCTTGGTCGCCTGACCAATGTCCGACGAGGCGCCGGAAGTGACCTTGTCCTTGCCGAAGATCAGCTCCTCGGCGACGCGGCCGCCGAACAGGATCGCCAGGCGTGAGGTCATCTGTTCGTAGGACATCGAGAACTTGTCGCGTTCCGGCAGCTGCATGACCATGCCTAGCGCCCGGCCGCGCGGAATGATCGTCGCCTTGTGCACCGGGTCGGTGGCCGGGACGTTCAGCGCCACCAGGGCGTGGCCGCCTTCGTGGTAGGCCGTGAGCTTCTTCTCGTCCTCGGTCATGACCATGGAGCGACGCTCGGCGCCCATCATCACCTTGTCCTTGGCGTCCTCGAACTCGCTCTGCGTGACGAGACGCTTCGAGCGGCGTGCCGCCAGCAGTGCCGCCTCGTTTACGAGATTGGCGAGATCGGCACCGGAGAAGCCTGGCGTGCCACGCGCAAGGACCTTCGCATCAACGTCCGGCGCAAGCGGCACCTTCTTCATGTGCACGCGCAGGATCTTCTCGCGCCCGTTCACGTCCGGGTTCGGCACCACGACCTGGCGGTCGAAGCGGCCTGGACGCAGGAGCGCGGGATCGAGCACATCAGGACGGTTGGT
>JAEYTM010000277.1 GCA_023434015.1 Pseudomonadota bacterium
CGCTGACGAGCCGCCCGAGGGGGCCGAGGCGCTCTACGCCGCCGTCGTCGCCTTCACCGCGCCGCCGCGGCCCGGAGCGGTGCGGATGACCGCCCGCTGCACCCCCGCGGACCTGTCCGAGCCGCACGAGCCCGCCGAGGCCGGGTTCGGCTTCCGCGTCGACCCGCCCGCCGACCACCAGGTGCGGGTGCGGCTGGTCTTCGAGGGCGCGCCGGTGGACAGGGCCGAGGTCTGGATGGGCCACTATGCGGCCGAGACCGACGCGGCCGGCGAGGCGGTCTTCCACCTGCCGCGCGGCGTCTACGACTGCGGCATGCGCAAGCTCGGCTACGCCGCCGAGCCGCTCGAGGTCGAGGTCGCCGCCGACCTCACGGTCGAGCTGCCGGTCGGCAAGGGCGAGACGCGCGAGGAGCTGGAGGCGCGGCTGTCCGCCTGGGAAAGCTATCCCTGGACCTGAGCCCGCGGCCGACGGCGTGCGGTTCGGTGAACGAGGGGCTCGTCTAAGCCCTCCGGCTGCGGCAGAAAGGGCGGAACGGGGGAGGATCGGCGGATGCTGAAGAAGTACGGCCTGTGGGCTCTGGTGGCGCTGCTGGGCGCCGTGGCGCTGGGGGTGATCGCCACCGCCCAGGGCGAGCGGATCAACGCCCTGTGGCTCGTGACCGCCGCAGTCTGCGTCTACATGGTCGCCTACCGCTTCTACAGCCGCTTCATCGCCAACCGGGTGATGGCGCTGAACTCGGCGCGGCCGACGCCGGCCCATACCCACACCGACGGCCTGGACTATGTCCCGACCAACCGGTTCGTCCTGTTCGGGCACCACTTCGCCGCCATCGCCGGGGCAGGGCCGCTGGTCGGGCCTGTGCTGGCCGCCCAGCTCGGCTACCTGCCGGGCGTGCTGTGGATCATCGTCGGCGCGGTCCTGGCCGGCTGCGTGCAGGACTTCATCATCCTGGTGATGTCCATGCGCCGCGAGGGCCGCTCGCTCGGCGAGATGGTGCGCGAGGAGCTGGGCCTGATCCCCGGCCTGATCGCCCAGATCGGCACCTTCGTGATCATGATCATCATCCTGGCGGTGCTGGCGCTGATCGTGGTCAAGGCCCTGGCCCACAGCTCCTGGGGCGCCTTCACCGTCGCGGCGACCATTCCCATCGCCCTCGGCATGGGGGTCTACAGCCGCTACCTGCGCCCCGGCCGGATCGCCGAGGTGTCGATCCTCGGCTTCCTGCTGCTGATGCTGGCGGTGGTCGCCGGGCGGTGGGTGTCGGAGGACCCGACGCTGTCGGCCGCCTTCACCTTCACCGAGGTGCAGCTCTGCTGGATCCTGATCGGCTACGGCGCCGTCGCCTCGGTGCTGCCGATCTGGCTGCTGCTGGCCCCGCGCGACTACCTGTCCACCTTCATCAAGATCGGGGCGATCGTCCTGCTGGCGCTCGGCGTGGTCATCGCCCGGCCGACGCTGGAGATGCCGGCCCTGACCCAGTTCATCGACGGCGGCGGACCGGTCTGGGCCGGGCCGGTGTTCCCGTTCCTGTTCATCACCATCGCCTGCGGCGCCGTCTCCGGCTTCCACGCCCTGATCTCCTCGGGAACCACGCCCAAGCTGGTCAACGACGAGCAGGACACCCGCTTCATCGGCTACGGCTCGATGCTGATGGAATCCTTCGTGGCGGTGATGGCCCTGGTCTCGGCCTGCATCCTCGACCCGGCCATCTACTTCACCATGAACAGCCCCGCCGCGGTGCTGGGAACCACGCCCGAGAGCGCCGCCGCGGCGGTCACCGCCATGGGCTTCGCCACCTCGCCCGAGCTGATCAGCCAGACCGCCGCCGACATCGGCGAAAGCACCATCATCTCGCGCACCGGCGGCGCGCCGACCCTGGCCGTGGGCATGGCCCACATCTTCGCCACCGTGGCCGGCGGCAAGGCGTGGATGGGCTTCTGGTACCACTTCGCCATCCTGTTCGAGGCGCTGTTCATCCTCACCGCCATCGACGCCGGCACCCGCGCCGGCCGGTTCATGCTGCAGGACCTGATCGGGGTGTTCGCGCCGAAGTTCCGCCAGACCTCGGCGCTCGGGCCCAACCTCGTCGCCACCGGCCTGTGCGTCGCCGCCTGGGGCTACTTCCTCTACCAGGGGGCCACCGACCCGCTCGGCGGCGTCAACACCCTGTGGCCGCTGTTCGCCCTGTCGAACCAGATGCTGGCCGGCATCGCCCTGACCTTCGCCACGGTGGTGATCTTCAAGATGAAGCGCGAGCGCTACGCCTGGGTCACCCTGGTCCCGGCGCTGTGGCTGTTCACCTGCACCATCACCGCGGCGCTGATGAAGCTGTTCTCGCCCGATCCGGGGCTCGGCTTCCTGGCCCAGGCCCAGAAGTACGGCGCGGGCCTGGAGGCGGGCGTCCTGCTGGCGCCGGCCAAGGACGTTGTGGAGATGAAGAAGATCGTCATGAACGGCTATATCGACGCCGCCCTCTGCGCCTTCTTCATCCTGGTCAGCCTCAGCATCGCGGTGTTCGCGATCCGCGCGGCCCTGGCCGCCTACCGGACGAAGTCCTGGACCGCCCAGGAGTACGTGCCGGCGGAGGCGGCCCGGTGATCGACCTCGCCAGGTTCAACGGCCTGGTCCGCTGCCTGTGCGACGGCGGGCGGATGATGGTCGGGGTGCCGAATTACGAGGTCTATGTGCAGCACCTGGCCGAGCGCCATCCCGACCGCCGGCCGATGACCCCGGCCGAGTTCGCGCGCGACCGCCAGGCGGCGCGGTTCGGCGGCGGCGGCCGGGGCGGCTTCCGCTGCTGCTGAGCCTCAGGCCCGGTCGTAGTTGAGGAACATGTTGGCGGTCAGCCGGCCCCTGCGGGGGTCGGCGTCCAGCGGGTCGCCCGGCCGCACCAGGCCGGAGTGCAGCACCCGGCTGCGATAGATCAGCAGCCGGTCCATCCGCGCCTCGAAGGCGGCGGTCTGGACGTGCAGCGGGGTGTCGCCGGAGACATAGGCCGGCGGCGGCGGATACAGTGTTAGCTCCCGCGCCAGCCGGACCTGGTAAGGCGCCTGGCGCTCCGGCGTCAGGGTCTCGTAGCCGGTCGAGCGGTGGCGATAGAAGGCCGTGCCCCCGAACCGCGCGTCGCACAGGAAGTGCAGGATGGCGAACTGGTGGGAATCCGTCGTGTCCACGTGCGGCAGCCGCTGGGCGACGATCAGCTCTTCAGGTTGCAATGTGACCAGGGAGAAGGCGCACTGCACCCGCGCCGGGGCCGCGCCCCGCAGGCCGAACGCCTGGTCCAGCATCGGCCGCAGCGCCCCGACCACCTCGGTCACATAGTCCCGCGGCGCGGGGCCCCGGAGGCCGGGATAGCCGTTGATCCCCGGCGCCACCGGCGCGAAGGTCACGCGTGTGGCGGCGAAGTCGATCAGCGCCTGCGGCTTCAGCGACAGGTTGTCGACCACGATCACCGGCTCCTGCTCGTGGCCGACATGATGCAGGGCCAGCGTCGGCGTCGGGTTGAGGACGAAGTCGGTGCTGTCGCTTGCCGCCGTCATGTTCTGCCCTGTCCCCGCCGTCGCCGCCGAGGCTAGCAGGCGCTCTGCCGGGCGGATAGGTCGCCGCCCGCGCCCTCGGCGGAGCGCGGGCGGCGTTGGAACCTAGCGGCGGCGATCGGTGGTG
>JAEYTM010000295.1 GCA_023434015.1 Pseudomonadota bacterium
GTCCAGGGCTTAGCCCTCGACGCTCTTCGCCAGGTTGTAGAGCGTCAGGGTGATGCGGTGGTCGGTCACCCGGCCCTGCGGATAGTTGTAGGTGCGGATGCGCTCGGAGCGGTCGCCGGAGCCGACCTGGCTCTTGCGCGCGTCCGACCGGGCGGTGTCGAGCGCCTCGCGCTGCTGGTCGTAGAGCTTGACCTTCAGGGCCTTCATCGCCCGGGCGCGGTTCTGATGCTGCGACTTTTCGGAGGAGGTGACCACGATGCCGGTGGGCAGGTGGGTGATCCGCACCGCCGAGTCCGTCTTGTTGACGTGCTGGCCGCCGGCGCCGGACGAGCGGTAGGTGTCGATCCGCAGATCCTGGTCGCGGATCTCGATCTCCACGTCCTCGGGTTCGGGCAGGACCGCCACCGTGGCCGCGGAGGTGTGGATGCGGCCCTGAGCCTCGGTCGCCGGCACGCGCTGCACGCGATGGACGCCGCTCTCGAACTTCAGCCGGCCGAACACGCCCTCGCCGGTGATGGCGGCGATGATTTCCTTGTAGCCGCCCATCTCGCCCTCCGAGATGGAGTCGATCTCGACCCGCCAGCCGCGCAGGGCGGCGTAGCGCTGATACATGCGGAAGAGGTCCCCGGCGAACAGGGCGGCTTCGTCGCCGCCGGTGCCGGCCCGGACCTCCAGGATCGCCGAGGCGTTCTCGTCGCGGTCCTTGGGCGCCAGCAGCAGGGCGACGTCCCGCTCCAGGACCGGCAGGCGTTCCCTCAGCGCTTCCAGCTCGTCGCGGGCGAGGGCGGACATTTCCGCGTCGCCGGAGGCCGCCATCTCCTCGAGGTCAGGGGCCTCGTCTCGGGCGCGCTGCAGGGTCATCACCGCCTCGGCCACCGGCCGCAGTTCGGCATGCTCCTTGGACAGGCGCACGATCTCCGCGCCGTCGGAGGCTGCGCCCATGCGCGCTTCGATCTCGCGGAAGCGGTCGAGAACCTGATCCAGCCTGGCCTGCGGAAGTCGCACGTTTGAACCGTCCAATTGGGGGGAGCTTCCTCTAACGCCCCGCGGTGCGGATGCCAAACGCCGCCGTCGTCGGCGGACGGAACGCGGGGCGCGGCCAAGCCGTTACCGCGCAAACATCCCGAGGAGATCTCAGACAATGGCGACCGAACGAGTGACCGAACATCCGGACGGCACCACCGAACGCGTGGTCGAAAGCGGCGGCGGCGGGACCACCTATGTCGATCGCGGCGGCGGCGGCATGGGCGGCGTGATCATCGGCATCGCCGTGCTGGCGCTGGTGGCGATCATCGCCTTCTTCATGCTCAGCGCCAACCGCAACGACGCCATGCGCACCGACGCGGTGACCGACGCGGCCTCCAGCGTCGCCGGGGCGGCGGAGTCGGTCGGCGACGCGGCCAGCAACGCCGCCGAGGCGGTGACCCCGGGCCGCTAGCCGGACAAGCCGACGACCAAGGGCCGACGACCAAGGGCCCACGAAAAAGGCCCTCGCCGCGGAGGCGAGGGCCGTTCGATGCGCGAAGGCGCTAGATGCGCTCGCCGCTCAGCGGCGCGTTGCCGAACGCGCCGAGCTTCACATTGCCGGTCATCTTGTCGCCGTCGACCTTGGCTTCGAACTCCAGGGTCATCGGCATTGGCTGGGTGATGTCGGCGCTCCAGGTCAGGGTGTCGCCGGCGACCTTGCCGGTGATCTCCTGCGAGCCCAGCCGGCCTTCGGTCTTGCCGGTGAAGGTGTCGCCGCTGGTGGTGATGGTCGCGGTGACCTCCTGCGCGCCCATCGGCGTGTTGATGGTGATCTTCCAGGCGCCGTCAGCGGACATAGGTGTCTCCCTTGCTTATCGGCGCGCAGCTAAACCCGGTTGAACGACCGGCGCAAGGGTGACGCCGGCGTCAACTTTTCAGATTTCAACTCGGCGGCCTGCAGCGATTGCGCGCGGGCCTCGGCTTCCATTTCGGCCGCCCGGGCCTCCACAAGGCCGACGATGTGGTCGATCATCCGGTCGTTGTCCATCTTGTGGTCCGGCCGTCCGGCCACATAGACCATGCCGGCGCCCTTGCCGCCGCCGGTGAAGCCGAGGTCGGTCATCAGCGCCTCGCCGGGCCCGTTCACCACGCAGCCGATGATCGACAGGCTGAGCGGGGTGGAGATGTGCGCCAGCCGCGCCTCCAGGGTCTCCACCGTCTGAATGACGTTGAAGCCCTGCCGGGCGCAGGACGGGCAGGCGATGATATTGACGCCGCGGTGCCGCAGCCCAAGCGACTTGAGCAGGTCGAAGCCGACCTTGATCTCCTCGACCGGGTCGGCGGCGAGCGAGACCCGGATGGTGTCGCCGATGCCGGCCCACAGCATCGAACCCATGCCGATCGCCGATTTCACCGTGCCGGTGCGCAGGGCGCCGGCCTCGGTGATGCCCAGGTGCAGCGGACAGTCGATGGCCTCGGCCAGCATCTGGTAGGCGGCGACGGTCATGAAGACGTCCGAGGCCTTCACGCTGATCTTGAACTCGTGGAAGTCGTGGTCCTGCAGGATACGGGCGTGGTTGAGGGCGCTCTCGACCATGGCGTCGGGGCAGGGCTCGCCGTACTTTTCCAGCAGTTCGCGTTCCAGCGACCCGGCGTTGACGCCGATCCGCATGGAGCAGCCGTGGTCGCGGGCGGCCTGGATCACGTCGCGCACCCGGTCCGGCGAACCGATGTTGCCCGGGTTGATCCGCAGGCAGGCGGCGCCGGCCTTGGCGGCCTCGATGCCGCGCTTGTAGTGGAAATGGATGTCGGCCACGAGCGGGACCTTCGCCGCCCGGGCGATCTCGCCGAACGCGGCGGTGGACTCCTCGTCCGGACAGGAGACGCGGACAATGTCGGCGCCGGCTTCCTCCAGTTGACGGATCTGCGCGATCGTCGCACCGGCGTCGGCCGTCAGGGTGTTGGTCATCGACTGCACGGTGATCGGCGCGTCGCCGCCGACCTCCACAGCCCCGACGCGGATCTTGCGCGAAGGCCGGCGGTGGATCGCGCGCCAGGGTCGAACGCTGGTGTGGTGTTGGCCGGTCATGACGCGCGGAAAATAGGCTGTCCGGGGCCGAAACCCAAGCCGGTCGTCAGCCGCCCAGCTTCGAGGCGGCGGTCTGGGCGCCCGGCAGCAGGCCGCGGGACTGGCCGGCGGCGAACACGTGGAAGGCGTGCGGTTCGGAAACGTCGACCACCAGCCCAGAGGCCTGCGGGATGCGGTAGGCTTCGCCCTTGTCGAGCTGGCGGGCGAAATAGACCGAGCCATCGCCGCCGCGGACGATCAGGGCGGCGGACTTCAGGGCCTGCAGGGTGACCACCGACGGCTGGCCGACGCCGGCCCCATAGACCGGGCCTTCCGCCTTGAAGATCAGCGGCAGAGTGGAGAGGTCCGGCGCCTCCTCGGGCGTCGCGCCGACGATGGCCGGCGGCGCGTGGTTGCCCATGCCGTC
>JAEYTM010000029.1 GCA_023434015.1 Pseudomonadota bacterium
GGCCAGCGCGGGCGGGCGATGGCGTCGATGTCTGAAGTCAGTCCGAGCTGAAGCCGTTCCGCCCCGGCCAGGGCGATCATGGCGGCGTTGTCGGTGCAGTAGGCCAAAGGCGGGGCGGTGAAGGAAAATCCGCGCGCCTGGGCCGCAGCCTGCAGCCGCTCGCGCACGGCCCGGTTCGCCGCGACCCCGCCGGCGACCACAAAGCGCAGGCCCGCGCCGTCGTGCTCGTGGGCATAGGCCTGCATCGCGCGGTCGCTGCGCTCGGCGAGCTGGCCGGCGATGGCCGCCTGCACGGCGGCGGCGAGGTCGCGCCGTTCGTCGTCGGTGGTCAGGCCGCCGGCGATGCGGGCCGCGGCGGTCTTCAGGCCGGAGAAGGAGAAGTCGCAGTCCTTGCGGCCCAGCAGCATGCGCGGCAGCGGGAAGCGGGCCGGATCGCCGCCCTGGGCCAGCGCCTCCAGGGCCGGGCCGCCGGGGTAGGGCAGGCCGAGCGACTTGGCGATCTTGTCGAAGGCCTCGCCGGCGGCGTCGTCGATGGTGCTGCCCAGCCGGCGGCACGACCCGACGCCGTCGACGCTGAGCAGCTGGCAGTGTCCGCCGGAGACCAGCAGCAGCAGGAAGGGATAGGGCACGTCCGCGCCGAGCCGGGCCGAGACCGCGTGCCCTTCCAGGTGATTGACCGCCGCCAGCGGCAGGCCACGCGCCAGGGCCACGGCCTTGCCGAACGACAGGCCGACCATCACCCCGCCGACCAGGCCGGGCCCGGCGGTGGCCGCGACCCCGGTGAGGTCGTCGTAGTCCAGGCCCGCGGCGGACAGAGCCTCGCCCACGATGGCGTCGATGCTCTCGACATGGGCGCGGGCGGCGATTTCCGGGACCACCCCGCCGTAGGGCGCATGGTCGGCGATCTGGCTGGCGATGACCGACGACAGCACCTCGACGCGGCCGTCGGGCCGCAGGCGGACGACCGCGGCGGCGGTCTCGTCGCAACTCGTCTCAAGGCCCAGGACGGTCTGCTCGGGGGTCATTCGGTTGCCGGTTGCGGCCCGCTCCTGTAGCAGGCGCATCTCCTATCGCGCTTCGAGGTAGACTGCCGACCGTGCCCACGCAACCGCCCGTCCGGATCGGCGCCCGCGGCTCGCGGCTGTCGCTCGCCCAGTCCGGCCAGATCCAGCGCCGCATCGCCATGGCTCTCGGGGCGGACCCCGCGGACGCCGAACGCGTCACCCAGCTGATCCCGATCACCACGACGGGCGACAGGGTCCAGGACCGCCGCCTGCTGGAGATCGGCGGCAAGGGGCTGTTCACCAAGGAGATCGAGGAAGCGCTTCTGGAAGGCCGCATCGACTGCGCCGTCCACTCGCTGAAGGACATGCCGGCCGTCGGGCCGGACGGCCTGTGCATCGCCGCCATCCCCGAGCGCGAGGACCCGCGCGACGCCTTCCTGAGCCGCGGACCGCAGACGCTGGAGGAGTTGAGCGCCGGCGCGCATCTCGGCACCGCCAGCCTGCGCCGCCAGGCCCAGTCGCTGCACCGGCGGCCCGACCTGCAGGTGTCCTTCCTGCGCGGCAACATCGACACCCGGCTGGCCAAGCTGGAGGCCGGCGAGGCCGACGCCATCCTGCTGGCCTATGCCGGCCTGAAGCGCCTGAACATGGACCACCTGGTCCGCAGCCTGGTCGATCCGTTCGCCTCTCCGCCGGCGCCGGGCCAGGGCGCCCTGGCCATCCAGACCCGCGGCGCCGACCGCGACCTGCCGTGGGTGCGGGCCCTGGCCCACGCGCCCACCACCCTGGCGGTGGCCGCCGAGCGCGGCGCTCTGCTGGCCCTCGAAGGGTCCTGCAAGACCGCCGTCGGGGCCCACGCCTGGTTCGAGGGCGGCCGACTGCATCTGGTCGCCGAAGCCCTGTCGCCGGACGGCCGGGAGCGGTTCCGCCACGTGGGCGACATCGATCTGTCCGAACTGGTCGACGCCGAGAGCTCGGCCCGCGACCTCGGCCTCTCCCTGGGGGCGGCGATCAAGGCCGAAGCCGGCGATCGGATCGTCTGGGGCTGACGGCGACCGGCGGTTGATCGCGCGCCGCCGCAAGGTCAAGGTTGTTTCGGTCGTCACTGGTTAAGACCGATCCCGCAGAAAGGTGGCCGTATGGCCGGCCGTCGCCAAAAGATCTGGATCACCCGCGCCCAGCCCGGCGCGGACGCCACGGCCGAGCGCGTGCGCGCCATGGGCCACGAGGCTCTGGTCGGACCGCTGCTCGCGGTGCGCAATCTCGCCGACGTCCACCTCGACCTGACAGGGGTCGCCGCCCTGGCCTTCACCAGCGCCAACGGCGTGCGCGCCTTCGCCGAGCGGTCGGGCGACCGCTCGCTCAAGGTTTTCGCGGTCGGCGCCGCCACGGCCCTGGCGGCGCGCACCGCCGGCTTCAAGTCCGTGCTGTCGGCCGACGGCGACGTCGAGGCCCTGGCCGAGGGCATCGCCAGCCGGCGCAACGAGCTGAAGGGCATGGTCCTGCATCCCGGCGCGGCGGAACCCGCCGGCGACCTGTCGGGCGCGCTGGAGCGGCTGGGCGTGCCGGCGCGGCTGGTCGTGCTCTACGAGACCGGAGCGGTCTCCATCGCCGCGGACGAGGCCGCGCGGCTGGTGCAGGCCGATGCGGTGCTGGTGCATTCGCCGCGGGCGGCGCAGGTGCTGGCCAAGGTTCTGAAGGCCCACCCTGCCCCGGCGCTACGGGTGCTCGGCCTGTCCAAGGCGGTCCTGCGGCCGCTGGCGCGCACGCCGGTGGCCAGCCGCGCCTGCCCGCCCTTCCCACTCGAAGCGGCCCTGCTGAATCTGGTAGACCGTAGCGCATGAGCCTGACGCCCGACCCCGTGGAGATGACGGCGCCGAAGGACCCGGCAGACTACCGGCCGCGCCGGATGGCCGGCCTCGGCGGCTGGGCCATCGTGGCCTTCGGCCTGGCCTGCCTGCGCGCCGGCGCCGCCCTGGCGATCTTCGCGCCGCGGCTGCTGGCCGGCCGGCCGGGTCCGGCGGACCGGACGGAGCTTCAGCAGACGCAGCCGGTGGCGACCGCCGCCCCGGCGCCCGGCCTGCCGCCCAAGCCCGCAGCGGCGGCGGCGCCCGTCGCCGGCCCGAGCTCGACGGAACTGCGCCAGCTTCACGCCCGCATCGCCGCCCTGGAAAGCCACGAGACCCGCACCACCC
>JAEYTM010000056.1 GCA_023434015.1 Pseudomonadota bacterium
GCTCGCGCTTGCCGACCGGAAGATAGGCGACCTGGGACATGGGGCTCCGGCGGGAGACTCAAAAATGACGCCCGTCATGCTAGGCCGGCGAGAGGGTTCAGTCGACCCGCCTGATGAGCTCCATGGCCGCGGCAGGAGCGCGCACCTTTCCCTCGTGGATGACGAAGGCGTAGACGTCGCGCGGGGCCTCGGGCGGGCCGGTGCGGTCGACCGGCCGGAAGTCGGGCGGCAGGCCGCCGGCGGCATAGGCCTTCAGCCGATCGGCCCACAGGTCGAGGTCGGCGGCGACATAGGCGGTCTCGATGTCGTCCGAACCGGTCATCAGCCGCGCGTAGACGAAGTCGGCGGTGACGTCGGGGATCAGCGGGAAGGTCTCGTGGTCGGCCAGGCAGATGGCGACGTTGCGCTCGCGGCAGAGCCCCACGAACTTCGGGTCGGCGAAGGACGGGTGGCGCACCTCCAGCACATGGCGCAGCGGCAGGCCCTCCAGCGTCGCCGGCAGCAGGTCGAGGAAGCCGGCGAAGTCGTCGTAGTCGAACTTCTTGGTGGCCATGAACTGCCACAGGATCGGGCCGAGCCGGTCGCCCAGCTCGACGAGCCCCTGGTTGAGGAAGCGCCCGACCGACTCCCCGGCCTCGGCCAGCACCCGGCGGTTGGTGGAGAACCGCGAGGCCTTCACCGCGAACCTGAAGCCGTCGGGCGTCGAGGCCCGCCACTTGGCCCAGCTCTCCGGCTTGAAGGTCGAATAGTAGGTGCCGTTGATCTCGATGGCGGTGAGATGACGGGCGGCATAGGCCAGCTCCTCGGCCTGTTTGAGGCCGGGTGGATAGAACACCCCGCGCCAGGGCTCGAAGGTCCAGCCGCCGATGCCGGCGCGGATGCGGCCCGTCTCAGCCATCGCCTCTTCCCCTATTTCCTCTGCGCCGCGGTCCTGTCGCGTTCGGCCTTGAACTCCGCCCCGGCCTTCCACTCGGGCCAGGTGCGGGAATTGGCCAGCTCCCGGCCCATTTCGTAGAAGATCGCCAGCTCCTGGGCGAGGCCTGCCGGGTCCCAGGCGGGATCGAACTCGTCCGCCGGCTGGTGGTAGCGGTCCTTGATGTAGGCCTCGGACGCCGCCTTGCCGGCCGCCAGCCCGCCGTTCACCAGGTCCTCGCCGGCGCCGAAGGAGATGGCCGGCACGCCGCGCTTGGCGAAGGGGAAGTGGTCGGAGCGGTAGAAGCTTCCGGCCTCCGGATTGGGGTCGGGGCTGTAGTAGAGGCCGCGGGCCCTGGCGACGCGGATCAGGTCGTCCTGCAGGGTCAGCGGGGCGTCGCCGGAGCTGCTCACGTTCCTGAACGGCCCGTTGAGGTTCATCCCGTCCATGTTGAGGTCGGCGACGGTGGTCCCCAGCGGATAGAGCGGGTTGGCGGCGTAGTATTCGGTGCCGAGCAGCCCCTTCTCCTCGGCGGTGACCGCCAGGAACAGGACGCTGCGCTCCGGCCGCGGACCCCTGGCGAAGGCGCGGCCGATCTCGATCAGGGCGCCCGTGCCGGAGGCGTTGTCGAGGGCGCCGTTATAGATGGCGTCGCCCCGGGCGTCCGGCGCGCCGACGCCGAGGTGGTCCCAGTGGGCGCTGTAGACGACATATTCGTCGGGATGTTTCGCGCCGGGGACGATGCCGGCGACATTCTGGGAGACGACCTTCCGGGCGTCGACGGCGTAGTCGGCGGAGAAGGTGACGCCGGTGAGGGACACCGGCCGGAAGTCGCGGCTCCGGGCCTGTTTCTTGGCGGCCTCGAAGTCGAGGCCGGCCTTGCGGAACATGTCGACGGCCAGGTCGCGCTGCACCCAGCCCTCCAGCGGGGCGTGGGCCTCTGACGGGTCCTGGCGGATGATGTCGAAGATGTCGTCGGTGTTGGAGTTCTTCACCGTCGCCCAGCCGTAGGCGGCCGGTTCGCGCTCGTGAATCACCAGGAAGCCGATCGCGCCCTGGCGGGCGGCTTCCTCGAACTTGTAGGTCCAGCGGCCGTAGTAGGTCATGGCCTTGCCGCCGAAGTCGCCCTCGCCGGTCTCGAAGTCGGGATCGTTGACCAACACCAGGGCGACCTTGCCCTTCAGGTCGACGCCCTTGAAGTCGTCCCAGTTGCGTTCGGGCGCCTTCACTCCATAGCCGACGAAGACCACCGGCGCGTTGCTGACGGTCAGGCGGTCGACGCCGGTCTGGGTGGCGCGCAGGGCGATCTCCTCGCCCTGGGTCAGGGCCTGGGCGCGGCCGCCGGCCGAGACGCTGGCGCTCACCGGTCCACGGATGGCGAAGCGGGCGAGCGGCACGTCCTGGGTCCAGGCGCGGGCCCCGTCCTTCAGATCGCCGGCCGGCTGCAGGCCGGCGGCCTTCATCTGTTCGACCAGATAGGCGACGGTGCGGGTCTCGCCCGCGGTGGCCGGGCCGCGGCCCTCGAAGGCGTCCGAGGAGAGCACCTTGACGTGTTGCAGGACGGCGGCGGCGTCGACCGGCGTCTCCGCGGCCAGGGCCGTTCCCGCGAGGATCGCGAAGGCGCCGGCGCAAAGGAGAAGTTTTTTCATAATTCCACTCTAGGAGGATGTGAAACGTGCCGCGACCCTAGTCGCCCAAGGGTGAAACGGCTAGGCGGCCGCTTGATCTCGCCCGTATCGACCCCCAGATTGGGCATATACGCATGAATATTGTCTATGGCCCGGCTCAAGGGGATGGCACACCCGGCGCCCGGATCGGTCCAAGAGAGCTGGTGTCTGCCTGACCATGCGCATGTCCAGAGCCGCCTCCCTGTTCGCCTGTGTCGCGCTGGCGGCCTGCGCTTCGTCACCCAAGACCGACGTCAGCCTGCCGGCCGCCTTCGAGGCGCCGCAGCCGGCGCCGGCCGACGCGGTCGTCCTCGACCGCTGGTGGACGGCCTTCGAGGACCCGCAGCTCACCGCGCTGATCGAGCAGACCCTGGCGGCCAATCCCGACGCGCGCAGCGCCGCCGCCCGGCTGGCCGAGGTGCGGGCGGCGCGGTCGAGCGCCCTGCTGTCGTTCCTGCCGCAGGGCGACGCCACGGCCTCGGCCCGGCGGACCGAGACCGAGCAGCTGTCGGGCACGCCGATCAACATCCCCGGCTTCTCCAACACCGGGGTGTCGGAGGCCTATTCGGCCAATTTCAACGTCAGCTGGGAGATCGACCTGTTCGGGCGGATCTTCGCCGCCCGGCGCGCGGCCAACGCCGACGTGGCGGCCGCCCGGTTCGGCTACGAAGGAGCCCGCGCGGCCCTCGCCGCCCAGGTGGCGGACAGCTATTTCGCCGCCCGCGGCCTGGCCATCCAGCTCGCCGACGCGCGGGAGACCGCCCGCATCCAGCGCGAGCTCTACGACGTGGTGAACCGGCGCGCGGAGCGGGGCCTGGCCCCCACCTC
>JAEYTM010000014.1 GCA_023434015.1 Pseudomonadota bacterium
CCGTCGCCCTGGCGCGCGAGAACATCGCCCTGAACGGCCTGGAGGGGCGCGTGGACGTGGTCGAGGGCGACGTCGGCCTGCGCTTCTCGGGCCTGGGCCTGGCGCACTTCGACGCGGCCATGAGCAACCCGCCGTTCTTCGACGATCCGGAGGCGCTGCGCGGGCCGGCGCCCGACCGCCGCGCCGCCTGGATGGCCGACGACGGCCTGGAGGCGTGGATCGGCTTCCTGTCCAAGGCGGTGCGCGAAGGCGGGACGATCACCCTGATCCACCGGGCCGACCGGCTGGGCGACATCCTGGCGCTGCTGGCCCCCAAGGCCGGCTCGGTGCAGGTGCGCCCGATCCACCCCTTCGCGGACGAACCGGCCAAGCGGGTGCTGGTGCGGGCGGTGAAGACCGGCAAGGCGCCGCTGCGGCTTCTGCCGCCGCTGGTCCTGCACGAGCGCGGCGGCGCCAAGCACCGGCCGCAGGTCGAGGCGATCCTGCGCGGCGAGGCGAACCTCGGCTGGAACTAGCCGGCGATGCCCAGCTGGGCGCGGTAGGCGTCGTGGACGAGGTCGTGCCACTCCGGATGCTTGGCGATGTAGCCGGCCATGAACGGGCAGGTCGGGATCACCCGCAGCTCATGTTCGCGGGCGTAGCCCAGGGCGGCCTTGGCCAGGCGGCTGGCGACGCCCTTCCCTTCGAACGCCTCGGGCACCAGCGTGTGGTGCAGGATGATGCCGCGGTCGACGAGGTTGTATTCCGCGACGGCGAGCTCCCCGTCGATCCCGATCTCGAAGCGGCGGGCCGCCGCGTTGTGCACCACCTCGGCGTCGGCCATTTCCGCACTCCTCAAACCCCGGCCTCCTTCTTGACCTGTCGGAGGCTTGCCGCCAAGTTCGCAGTGACCCAGCCGCCACGCGACGAAGGAGGATGCGATGACGACGCCCATTGCCACAGCCCTTCGCCGCGTCGACATGCTGCGCGCCTGAACCAGGCGGTCCTCACCTCACGGCAGGATTCCGCGGTCGACGCCTCCGATCGGCTCACGACCCTCAAGGACATCCGCAAGTGATCACCACCTATGGCTGGAGCGACGACCTCCGGCAGACCTTCGAACCCTTCGCGGCGGAGGGGCTCGCCCCCGCCCGCGTCATCGTCCAGCAGCGCGGCCACTACCGGCTGGTCGCCGACACCGGCGAACTCGACGCCCGGCTGTCCGGCCGCTTCGTCCATGAGGCGACGGAGGGCGGCTTCCCGGTGGTCGGCGACTGGGTCGGCGTCGATCCGCGCCTGGAGGAAGGCGCGGCGACCATCCACCGCCTGGTCCCGCGGACCAGCGCCTTCGTCCGCCGGGCCGCCGGCCCCAGCGGCGCGGCCCAGGTGGTGGCCGCCAACGTCGACGTCGCCCTGCTGGCCGCCTCCCTGAACGCCGACCTCAACACCCGCCGGCTGGACCGCTACCTGGCGGCGGCCCACGAAAGCGGCGCGGAGCCGGTCATCGTGCTGACCAAGGCCGACGCGGCGCCCAACGCGGCCGAACTGGCGGCGGGAGTCGAGGCCCGCGCCGGCGGGGCGCCGGTGGTGACGGTCTCGGCGCGGACCCCCGGCGGGCTCGACGCCCTGGCGCCCTACCTGCGGCCGGGGCGCACCGCCGTGCTGCTGGGCTCCTCCGGGGTCGGCAAGTCGACCCTGGTCAACGCCCTGTTCGGGGCCGAGAAGATGGCCACGCGGGAGATCCGCGAGGACGACGCGCGCGGGCGCCATACCACCACCCACCGCGAGTTGGTGCTGCTGCCGTCCGGGGCGCTGATCCTGGACACCCCGGGCATGCGCGAGATGGGGCTTTGGGAGGTGCAGGAGGGCCTGGAGGCCACCTTCGCCGACCTGCGCGAGGAGGTCGACGCCCTCGCCGTCGACTGCCGGTTCAGCGACTGCGGCCACGGCAACGAGCCCGGCTGCGCGGTGCGCGCGGCGCTCGCCGACGGCCGGCTCGATGCCGGGCGCTGGGAGAGCTACGCCAAGCTGCGCAGGGAGATGGCCTTCGAGGAGCGCAAAGAGGACCCGCGGGCGCGGGCGGAGGCCCGCAAGGTGTGGATCGGCCGCACCAAGGGCTACCGGGCGCTCAAGGAACAGCGCCGGCGCGAGCGGGACGAATAGGCGAAAGAAAAAAGGCCCGGGATCGCTCCCGGGCCTTGGTCTTGAAGCTGGATCCCGGCCTTCGCCGGGATGAGTCGGCTTCGCTCGCTCAGTTGCGGGCGGTGTCGACCAGCTTGTTCTTGGTGATCCAGGGCATCATGGCGCGCAGGCGAGCGCCGACTTCCTCGATCTGGTGTTCCGAACCACGGCGACGGGTCGCCTTGAAGGACGGCGCGCCGATCGCGTTTTCCTGCATGAAGTCACGCACAAAGCGGCCCGACTGGATGTCTTCCAGCACGCGCTTCATCTCGGCCTTGGTCTCGGCGGTGACCAGGCGCGGGCCGGTCACGTACTCGCCGTACTCGGCCGTGTTGGAGATCGAGTAGTTCATGTTGGCGATGCCGCCTTCGTAGATCAGGTCCACGATCAGCTTCACCTCGTGCAGGCATTCGAAATAGGCCATTTCCGGCGCGTAGCCGGCCTCGACCAGGGTTTCGAAGCCCGCGCGGATCAGCTCGACGAGGCCGCCGCACAGGACCGCCTGCTCGCCGAACAGGTCGGTTTCGCATTCTTCCTGGAAGGTGGTCTCGATGATGCCCGAGCGGCCGCCGCCGATGGCCGAGGCGTAGGCCAGGCCGAAGTCCAGCGCGTTGCCGGTGGCGTTCTGCTCGACCGCGATCAGGCAGGGCACGCCGCCGCCCTTCTGGTACTCGCCGCGCACGGTGTGACCCGGGCCCTTCGGCGCGACCATCAGCACGTCGATGGTGCTCTTGGGTTCGATCAGGTTGAAGTGGACGTTCAGCCCGTGGGCGAACAGCAGAGCCGCGCCATCCCTGATGTTGGGGGCGATCTCGTTGCTGTAGATCTCGCGCTGCAGCTCGTCGGGCGCCAGCACCATCACGGCGTCGGCCCATTTGGCGGCTTCGGCGACGCTCATCACCTTCAGGCCGTCGGCTTCCACCTTCTTGGCGGTGGCCGAACCCGGGCGCAGGGCGACGACGACGTTCTTCAGGCCGGAATCGGTGAGGTTCAGCGCGTGGGCCCGGCCTTGGCTGCCGTAGCCTACGATCGCGATCTTCTTGTCCAGGATGCGGGAAAGATCGGCGTCGCGGTCGTAGTAGACGCGCATGAATGTTCTCCTGAACGAGTAAGAAGCCGCGAGTCCGCGCAAGGGCGGGACGGCGAAGCGCGGGCTTTCCAGCGTTTTTTTGCCGAAAGGTCAAGGGAGCCGGTCGGGAATTCGGCCGCCCGGCGCGCGGTGCGACGTCGCAAGCGGGCGCAAAGCGTGGCAATCGGGACCGATGATCGAGGTGACGCCCTCCATTTCGCTGCAGGACGACGAGGTCCAGGCCCGCTTCGTGCGCGCCTCCGGCCCGGGCGGCCAGCATGTCAACAAGACCTCGACCGCGGTCGAGCTGCGGTTCGACGTGCGCGCCTCGCCCTCCCTGCCCGAAGGCGTGCGGGCACGGCTCTACCGGCTGGCCGGCAGCCGGCTGACCCAGGACGGGGTGCTGGTGCTGGTGGCCCAGGGCTACCGCTCGCAGGAGATGAACCGCCAGGAGGCGCTGGAGCGGCTGCTGGCCCTGATCCGCAAGGCGGCCGAGCCCCCGCCGCCGCCGCGCAAGAAGACCAAGCCGACCTACGCCTCCAAGCTGCGGCGGCTGGAGGGCAAGACCAAGCGCTCCGGCGTGAAGGCCCTGCGCGGCCGTCCGCGGGGCGACGATTGAGGCCGGGCGCGCAAACGCGCGCTGGCATGGTTTGGCCGCAATGGCCTATATGTTCGGCGCCATGCAGCAGCGCTTTCGTATCCCCGCCGTCGTCGTGGCCCTGGTCTCCGGGGCCGTCCTGTCCGCCTGCGCCCCGACCGCCGGGTTCGGCCCCTCGCTGGGCGGTCCCGGAGGTTCGGCGCCGCCGTTCCGCGCCGACGACTTCGCCTGGTCGACGGGCATGGGCGGCAACGGCCTGACCGGCCGGGTGACCTACCGGGCGGGAACGGCGCGCTACACCTGCGCGGGATCGAGCGTGATCCTGACGCCCGAGACCCCCTGGACCCGCCAGCGGATGCTCGCCCTCTATCGCTCCACCGAGCGCGCGGCCCTGCCGGCCGACGAGGTGCGGGCGCGCACCCCGGCGACGCCGGCGGCGGTGGACTATTCGGACTATGTGCGCCGCACGACCTGCGACGCCAACGACCGCTACAGCTTCTCCGGCCTGCCGAACGGCGCCTGGTACGTGATCACCATCGCGCGACCGGCCGCCGATCCCAACGGCGCGAGCGTGGCCCTGATGCGCCGCGCAATCACCCGCGGCGGACGCGTCGCCGCGCTCGACCTCTAGGCCTTAACGCAAGCTTAACGCTGCTGAACCTCCAGGCCCGTCGCGGGTTTGGCTCCTGAAACGGCGCCCCCGCGCCGACAGGAGGCAGTGATGGGTGACTGGATTTTCGCAACCGCGGCCGTGGTCGCGCTGGTCATGTTCGCACCGAGCGCCGACGCGGCGCCGAAAGCCCAGAAGATCGACACCCCGGCCGCCCGCTCGGCCGAGAGCCACGCGGTCGAGGCGACCTACCGCGGGCCGATGACCGAAAAGGGCTACTCGCTGCAGGCCCGCCGCGTCGCCGACTGCCTGGCTACCTATCCCGGCGCCTACGACCCGAAGACCGACCGCGTCCGCATCGGCCTCCAGACCCGCCGCTGCGAGCTGTAGGCGGCGCAGCATCCCGGACGGCCGTGAAGCCATCCGGGACAGGACGCCCGCCGGTTAGTGGACCTTGGCCTTGCCGATGGTCAGGCCGTCGTCCGAGCCGCCCACCTCGATCACCGACCCGTCGTCCAGGTCGCCGGCCAGCAGCTTGCGGGCGATGGGGTCGACCAGCTCCTTCTGGATCACCCGCTTGAGCGGGCGCGCCCCATAGACCGGGTCGTAGCCGCGCTCCGCCAGCCAGTGCAGGGCCGAGGGGTCGAGGCTGATCGCCATGCGACGGTCGGCCAGGAGCTGCTCCACCCGCTTCAGCTGGATGCGGACGATGTCGTCCATCTCGCCGCGGCCCAGCCGCTTGAACAGGATGATCTCGTCGATCCGGTTGAGGAACTCCGGCCGGAAGTGGTGGCGGACCACCTCCATCACCGCCGGGCGGGCGGTCTCCACGTCGTCCGCCTCACCCATGTTGGCGAGATATTCCGAGCCCATGTTCGAGGTCATGATGATCAGGGTGTTGCGGAAGTCGACCGTGCGCCCCTGGCCGTCGGTCAGGCGGCCGTCGTCCAGCACCTGCAGCAGCACGTTGAACACGTCCGGGTGGGCCTTCTCGACCTCGTCGAACAGCAGCACCTGATAGGGCCGGCGGCGCACGGCCTCGGTCAGGGCCCCGCCCTCGTCGTAGCCGACGTAGCCGGGCGGCGCGCCGATCATCCGGCTGACCGCGTGCTTCTCCATGTACTCGCTCATGTCGAGACGGGTGATGGCGTGCTCGTCGTCGAACATGAATTCGGCCAGCGCCTTGGTCAGCTCGGTCTTGCCGACGCCGGTGGGGCCGAGGAACAGGAAGGAGCCGATCGGCCGGTTGGGGTCCTGCAGGCCGGCGCGGGCGCGGCGGACGGCGTCGGAGACCGCGACCAGCGCCTCCTCCTGGCCGACCACCCGCTGGCGCAGGTTGTCCTCCATGGACAGCAGCTTCTCACGCTCGCCCTCCAGCATCTTCTCGACCGGCACGCCGGTCCAGCGGGAGACCACCGCGGCGATCTGCTCAGCGTCGACGACCTCGGGCGACATGGCGTCCTGGTCGACCGCCTTGCCCTCCTCCTCGGCGAGCCGGCGCTCCAGGGCGGGGATCTCGCCATAGGCGATCTCGGAGGCGCGCTGCAGGTCGCCGCGCCGCTGGGCGCCGACCAGTTCCGCGCGCAGCCGGTCGAGGGCCTCGCGGGCCTGGGCGGCCTGGCCGACCTTGTCCTTCTCCGCCCGCCAGCGGGCGGTCATCTCGGCGGACTGGCCTTCCAGGTCGTCGAGTTCGTCCTCCAGCTTCTCCAGCCGCGCCTTGGAAGCCGCGTCGGTCTCCTTGGTCAGGGCCTCGCGCTCGATCTTCAGCTGCACGACGCGGCGGTCGATCTCGTCCAGCTCCTCGGGCTTGCTGTCGACCGCCATGCGCACGCGGCTGGCCGCCTCGTCGACCAGGTCGATCGCCTTGTCGGGCAGGAAGCGGTCGGCGATGTAGCGGTTGGACAGGGTGGCGGCGGCGACGATGGCGCTGTCCGAGATGCGCACCCCGTGGTGGACCTCGTACTTCTCCTTCAGGCCGCGCAGGATGGAGATGGTGTCCTCCACCGTCGGCTCCGGCACGAAGACGGGCTGGAAGCGCCGGGCGAGTGCCGCGTCCTTCTCGATGTGCTTGCGGTATTCGTCCAGCGTGGTGGCGCCGACGCAGTGCAGTTCGCCGCGCGCCAGGGCGGGCTTCAGCATGTTGGAGGCGTCCATGGCGCCGTCCGCCTTGCCGGCACCGACCAGCGTGTGCAGCTCGTCGATGAAAACGATGATCTCGCCCGCCGCCGCCTGGATTTCCTGAAGCACGGCCTTCAGCCGCTCCTCGAACTCACCGCGGTACTTGGCACCGGCGACCATCGAGCCCAGGTCAAGGGAGATGACCGTCTTGTCGCGCAGGCTCTCCGGTACGTCGCCGGCCACGACCCGCTGGGCCAGGCCCTCGACGATCGCGGTCTTACCGACGCCCGGCTCACCGATGAGCACCGGGTTGTTCTTGGTGCGCCGGCTCAGCACCTGGATGACCCGGCGGA
>JAEYTM010000089.1 GCA_023434015.1 Pseudomonadota bacterium
GCTTCCGGGGCGGCGTCAGCTTGAAGATCCGCTCCAGGTCCGGAATGAAGCCCATGTCGAGCATGCGGTCGGCTTCATCGACCACCATGATCTGGACGCCGGTCATCAGCAGCTTGCCGCGCTCGAAATGATCGAGCAGGCGGCCGGGCGTGGCGATGACCACGTCGACGCCGCGATCGAGCTTCAGTTCCTGGTCGGAGAAGGAGACGCCGCCGATCAGCAGCGCCCAGGACAGCTTCTGGCCCTTGGCGTACTTCTCGAAGGACGCGGCCACCTGATCGGCGAGTTCGCGGGTCGGGGCGATGACCAGGGCGCGCGGCATGCGGGCCTTGGAACGGCCGGCTTTAAGCCGGTCGATCATCGGGAGCGTGAAGGCGGCGGTCTTGCCGGTGCCCGTCTGGGCGATCCCCAGCACATCGCGGCCGGTGAGGGCGTGGGGGATAGCCTCGGCCTGGATCGGCGTGGCTGTGGTGTACCCGGTGTCGGCGACGGCCTGCAGGGTTGCAGGCGAGAGGCCCAGTTCTGAAAATTCTGTCATCAGTTACGATAAGAGCGGGGGCCCGCCGTATCCCTCGTACAGGAAAGAGGCTGGCGTACCGCGGCGGCGCGGACGGACATCGCCACGCGCGCGGAAGATACGGGCAGCAGACCGCAAGTCAACGCGTTCGCATCGCCGCAGTACACGATAGGCAGGATTACAGGCCGGGACCGCTTTAGCCAGGGCGATCGACCGGTGATCTGGCCGACGCCGCCCTGCCTGCGGTCAGACATCCAGATCGGCGGCGGCGAACTCGGCGTTCTCCTGGATGAAACGGAAGCGGAGCTCTGGCTTGCGGCCCATCAGGGCCTCGACCAGGCTTTCGACCGTCTCCTCGGCGCGGGGCAGGGTGACCCGCGCGAGCGTCCGCTTGGAAGGATCCATGGTGGTCTCCTTCAGTTGCGACGGCATCATTTCGCCCAGACCCTTGAACCGGCTGATCTCGGGCTTCTTGCCCTTGAATTCGGTGGCCAGCAGCAGGTCGCGGTGGGCGTCGTCGCGGGCGTAGATCGCCTTGGCCCCGTGGCTGATCCGGTAGAGCGGCGGGAGGGCCAGGTAGAGTCGTCCCGAGCGCACCATCTCCGGCATGGTGCGATAGAAGAAGGTGATCAGCAGGCTGGCGATGTGGGCGCCGTCGACGTCGGCGTCCGTCATGATGATGATGCGCTCGTAGCGCAGCTCTTCTTCCTTGAACTTCGACCCGCCCTGGACGCCGAGCGCCAGCATCAGGTCGGCCAGCTCCTTGTTGCCGCCGGTCTTGTCGATGGAGGCCGAGGCGACGTTGAGGATCTTGCCGCGCAGGGGCAGGATCGCCTGGGTCTTGCGGTCGCGGGCCTGTTTGGCGGAGCCGCCCGCGGAGTCGCCTTCGACCAGGAACAGCTCCGCGCCGTCGATGGCGTTGGCCGAGCAGTCGGCCAGCTTGCCGGGCAGGCGCAGCTTGCGGGTCGCCGAAGCGCGGGCGACCTCCTTGTCCTTGCGGCGCTTGAGCCGCTCCTCGGCGCGTTCGATGACGAACTGCAGCAGGGCGGAGGCGGCCTTTGGCTGGGCGGTCAGCCAATGGTCGAACGGGTCCGCCAGGGCCTTCTCGACCAGCCGTTGGGCCTCGGTGGAGGACAGGCGCTCCTTGGTCTGGCCCTGGAACTCCGGATTGGCGACGAAGACGCTGACCAGCGCCCCGGCCTGGGCGACCACGTCCTCGGCGGTCAGGATCGCACCGCGCTTCTCGCCGGTTAGTTCGGCATAGGCTTTCAGCGACCGGGTCAGGGCGGCGCGGAAGCCGGACTCGTGCGTGCCGCCTTCCGGGGTCGGCACGGTGTTGCAGTAGGACTGCATGAAGCCGTCGGCCTCGCCGAAGCCGGCCGGGGTCCAGGTGATGGCCCACTCGACCTTGCCGGTCTCGCCGGGACGCGACCAGCGGCCGGCGAAGGGCTCGGGAGTGACGGTCTCGATGCCCTTGACCCGTTCGGCCAGGAAGTCCGCCAGGCCGTTCGGGAAGCGGAAGACCGCCTCGGCCGGGGTCTGGTCGTGGATTCGCGAGGGGTCGCATTTCCAGCGGATCTCGACGCCGCCGAACAAATAGGCCTTCGACCGGGCCATCCGGTAGAGCCGCGCGGGCTTGAAGGCCGCGCCCTCGCCGAAGATCAGCGGGTCGGGGGTGAAGGCGATGGCGGTGCCGTGCTTGCGCGTCGGGCCGAGTTTCTCGATCCCGCCCAGCGGCTTGCCGCGGGTGAAGGCCTGACGCCACTCGAATCCGTCCTTCCAGGCGGTCACCTCGACCCGCTCGGACAGGGCGTTGACCACCGAGACGCCGACGCCGTGCAGGCCGCCCGAGGTCTCATAGGCCTTGCCGGAGAACTTTCCGCCCGAGTGCAGGACGGTCATGATGACCTCCAGCGCCGACTTGCCCGGATGCTTGGGGTGAGGATCCACCGGGATGCCGCGTCCGTCGTCGCGCACGATCAGCTGGCCGTCGGCGTCGAGGGTGACCTCGATCACCTTGGCATGGCCGGCGACGGCCTCGTCCATGGCGTTGTCCAGCACCTCGGCGAACAGGTGGTGCAGGGCGCGCTCGTCGGTGCCGCCGATGTACATGCCAGGTCGCTTGCGCACCGGCTCGAGGCCTTCGAGGACCTCGATGTCCTTGGCCGAGTAGCCGGTCGGCTTGACGCCCACGACGGCCGGATCGGGGCGCGGCTCGTGGACCTCCGCCAGCGGCGCGGCGGGGGCCGGATTGAGGGCGTCGTCGAACAGCGACGCCTGGGCGGTGGCTTTACTGGACATGGGCCCGGTGAAAATGGTGCGATTCGAGGTGGGATATGAATCGCCAGGCGGGCGAAGGCAATGCGGCGCGACGCCTGCGCCAGGCCGGTTCGCTTGCAAATCCGGCCATTTGAACGCAAAACTGTCGCCAGCGACGACTGTGCGGGCCCTTCGGGGCGAAACGACACGGCGCGCCGACGGGAGAACGAACAGGATGCAGAACTCTGCTGCGGGGCAGAAGCTTCCCATGTTGCGGCACGTGCCGCAGGAAGTGGCCTATGTCGTCGCCTTCGCGGCGGCTCTCTTCGCGGTCGTCGCCGGGGGCGCGATGATTTCCGCGGCCCTGCCGGCGCAGTCATCCGACTGGATGCACGGCGCGGCCTATCTGGCGCCGGCCAGCCTCGCCTTCACCGCCTACTGGTGGATCGCCCAGCGCCACTGAGCGCGGGGCCGCGGCCTCCACGCCCTATCGCTTCGGCGCGTAGATCGCCGCCAGCCGGTCTGGCGTCCCCTCGATGCGCTCCAGGCGCGGGTAGCGCAGGCCACCGCGATAATCGACGGCGACGGTGCGAAAGTGGTCGCCTGTCCTGACGATGAGGCTGAGCGGCCCCCCGGCCTTGGCGGCGGTGATTGCATCTCTCAGGCCGTCGGCGCTGTAGGCGATGCCGTTCACCGCCATGATCCGACCGCCAACCGCCAGGCCGGCGTTGAACGCCGGCCCGTCCCACTGCACGGCGGTGATGTCGCCCTCCCGGTTCAGCACCAGGCCGAGGGAATAGCTGAGGTTATTGACCTGCTGGCGGCCCTCCAGGGCCTTGAAATAGTCGGTGGGGGCCTCGGTGTAGGTCAGGCGGTAGCCGCCCCGCGTCAGCCCGTCGAGCGGCGCCTTGGGGGCCACGTCGCGAACCCGCGCCTGCAGGAAGGCGGCCCAGTCGTAGGGCTCGACACGGTTCAGCGTCGCTACAACGTCTTCGAAGGCATAGGGCGCGACGGTCCGGTCACCCTCCTTGCCGGCGAAGAAGGCGCGGGCGAAGTCGTCCAGCGAACGCCGGCCGCCGGAGCGCTCGCGGATCAGGGTGTCCGCGTCCAGCCAGATGAGCTGGCCTTCCGAATAGTAGTCCTCGGCGCGCTGCCAGCTGGTCCACGGCTGGGGGCTGCGCCGGGCGATGATCGGGTCGAGGGTGGTGTCCTCCATCTGCCGCCACTGGCGCCCAGCCCGGTTCTCGTAGATCGCGGCGGTCAGGGCCAAGGCGTCCAGCACGTCCCGCCGGCTCATCAGGCCTGAGCGGCCGCTGAGCACATAGCCCCAGTATTGGGTCTGGCCCTCATAGACCCAGAGCAGCGAGCCGCGCATGGGTACGTTGAAGTTGGGTGTCCATAGTTCCGCAGGCCGGCGGTACTTGCCGTTCCAGGCGTGGGTGTATTCGTGCGGCAGCAGGTCGCGTTCGTCGGCGCTCTTCGCCCAGTCGGTGAAGTAGCCGGGGATCACCCGGTTCTCGCTGGAGCGATGATGCTCCAGCCCAATGCCGCCGAGGCGATCACTGAGCGACAGCAGGAAGTCGTAGCGGTCGAACGGCCGCGTTCCGAACAGGCTGTCGGCCTGGCGGACGAGTTGGCGGTGCGCTTCGGTCTGCTCTGGCTTGGCGTCGAGCAGATCCGGCCGGTCGGCGACGATGTTCAGCCGCACCGGCGAGCGGCCGCCCGGATCGAGGTCGATCTGACGGAAATGCCGGCCAGCGAACATCGGCGAGTCCACCAGGGTCTCGAAATCCACCGGCTGGAACCGGGTGAGGCCGCCGGTCTCGCCGGCGGTGTCCAGGGCGACGCCGAACTTCCAGCCCTCGGGCAGGCGCACGGACGGCTCCACCATGATCCGACGGGTGAAATAGCCAGCGGGATAGAGCGCCACCGCGTTCCACTGCAGGTTCAGCATCTCCGGCGTCACCACCACGCGGCCCTGGTTGGCGGCGGTCGGCGAAACGAACTGAAACTCCAGGTCGAGGGCCGCGGCGCCCTGCGGCGCGTCGACGTGGAAGGCGTAGGGATCGACCGGGTCGCGCGTCCATGGGAGCAGCTGGCCGCCCGCGCGGATGACCAGGCCGGAGAGCTTGTCCAGCGGGCCGCGCGGGGCGTGGTTTCCGGGCAGCCAGGCGGGATAGAGCAGGGTGGTGCGCCCGGCCGCCGCCAGCGGAATGGTCTGGCGGACCCGGAAGATGCGCCGCGCGGTGTCGGTGGCGTCGATCTCCAGCCGCATGGTTCCGGGATAGGCGACATCCTGCGGGGCCGGGATCGGCTGGGGCAGGGGAAGCGGCTGTGGGCCCGGCGACGGCTGAGCGGCTGCGGCGGTGGCGGTCAGCAGGGCGAGGGCCGCGGCGGCCAGGATGGCGGGGCGATGCATGCCGAAGTAGTAGGGCCTTGTCGCCGCCACGCGCAAACGCCGCATGCGAAAAGGGCCGCGGCTGGCGCCGCGGCCCCTCCGGATCGCATCAGGCGATGCCGATCAGCACTTGAAGTACATGTCGAATTCCACCGGGTGCGGGTGGAGTTGCAGGCGCATGACCTCTTCCATCTTCAGCTCGATGTAGCTGTCGATGAAATCGTCGTCCATGACGCCGCCGGCCTTCAGGAAGGCGCGGTCCTTGTCGAGGCTTTCAAGGGCTTCACGCAGCGAGCCGCAGACTTCCGGAATCTTCTTCTGCTCGCGCGGCGGCAGGTCGTAGAGGTTCTTGTCCGACGGGCCGCCCGGATCGATCTGGTTGATGATCCCGTCCAGGCCGGCCATCAGCAGGGCGACGAAGGTCAGGTAGGGGTTGCCCATCGGGTCCGGGAAGCGGGCCTCGATGCGCTTGGCCTTCGGGCTGTCGACGTGCGGGATGCGGATCGACGCCGAGCGGTTGCGGGCCGAGTAGGCCAGCTTCACCGGGGCTTCATAGCCCGGCACCAGGCGCTTGTAAGAATTGGTCGCCGAGTTCGAGAAGGCGTTGATCGCCTTGGCGTGCTTGATGATGCCGCCGATGTACCACAGGCACATCTGCGACAGGCCAGCGTACTTGTCGCCGGCGAACAGCGGCTTGCCTTCGCCCCAGATCGACTGGTGCACGTGCATGCCCGAGCCGTTGTCGGCGAACATCGGCTTGGCCATGAAGGTCGCCGTCTTGCCGTAGGCGTGGGCGACGTTCTGGATGACGTACTTGTAGAGCTGCATGCGGTCGGCCATCACGACCATGGTGTCGAACTTCAGGCCGAGTTCGTGCTGGGCCGGCGCCACCTCGTGGTGGTGCTTTTCCGGCTTCATGCCGAGTTCGCCCATGACCGCCAGCATTTCACCGCGCAGGTCCTGGCAGCTATCGACCGGGTTCACCGGGAAATAGCCGCCCTTGGGGCCGGGACGGTGGCCCATGTTCCCTTCGGCGTAGGCCTTGCCGGTGTTCACCGGCAGTTCGGTCGAGTCGTAGGAATAGCCGGTGTTGTGCGGGTCGGTGGACCAGCGCACGTCGTCGAAAATGAAGAACTCGGCCTCGGGGCCGAAGAAGACGGTGTCGCCGATGCCCGAGCTCTTGACGAAGTTCAGCGCCGCCTTGGCGATCGAGCGCGGGTCGCGATTGTACGGGGTGCCGGTGTCAGGGTTCACGACGTCGCAGAACAGCGCCAGCGTGGTCTGCTGATAGAACGGGTCGATGATCGCGGTGCTGAGGTCGGGCCGCAGCTTCATGTCGCTTTCGTTGATGGCCTTCCATCCGGCGATGGAGGAGCCGTCGAACATGGTGCCATCGGTCAGGAAGTCTTCGTCCACCAGGTCGATGTCGAAGGTGACGTGCTGCATCTTGCCGCGAACGTCGGTGAAGCGGACGTCGACGTATTTGACGTCCTTCTCCTTGATCATATCCAGGATGTCTTTGGCGCTCGCCATTGTGAGGTCCCCTTTAAACGCTCTTGAGTGGCTATCTGGTCAGACGGCGGCAGGGCCGGTTTCACCGGTCCGGATGCGCACGACGTCGAGGATGTCGGAGACGAAGATCTTGCCGTCGCCGATCCGGCCGGTCCGCGCGGCGCCGGCGATCGCCTCCAGCGCGCGGTCAAGCTGGTCGTCGGCGATGACGACCTCGATCTTTATCTTCGGCAGGAAGTCCACGACGTATTCGGCGCCTCGATACAGTTCCGTCTGGCCTTTCTGGCGGCCGTAGCCTTTGGCTTCGATGACGGTCATGCCCTGGACGCCGAGTTCCTGAAGGGCCTCCTTCACCTCGTCGAGCTTGAACGGCTTGATGATGGCTTCGATCTTTTTCATTGGCTCGACTTGGTTACTTCCGCCCCCGGGCTCGGGGCGGACGGAGCACGGCGCGGCCGTGCGGGACAAGAGCGGGCGGCGCGAAGATGGCTCCCGCAGCGCGCGGAGATATCCGACGCCGAAAAAATAGGCAAAGGAAGTCCAAAAAACGACCAATGCGGGTTTCGGCTTGTGGGGTGCGATTGCCCGCCTAGGATCGTTACAGATCGCGGTCACAGGGCGGGGGCGATGAACGACCGGACCTCAGTTCGGAGCGAAGCGGGCCGATTCCGTCGCCGGCCGTACATGGCGGCTTCGTCCGTTGAGGATGGGGTTGCTGAAGATTGCAGCGGAACGGCCGTCCGCCGCCGGGGTGCGCGGGCCTCAGGGCGCCGCGCCGCGCGACGATGAGGCGGCTCTACCTCATCCGCCATGGCAGGCCGTCCGCGGGTTGGGGCGCGGAGCGCGACCCGGGCCTCGACGAGGTTGGGCGGGCTCAGGCGATCGCGGCGCGCGACTGGCTGCTGGCGCTGCCTGAGGCCGAGCGGCCCGTGCGCGTGGTGAGTTCGCCGTTACGCCGCTGCCGGGAGACCGCGCAACCGACCGCCGACGCGTTGCATGCGGCGGTCGAACTGGATCCCTCCGTGGGGGAAATTCCCACGCCTCGCAGCATCGCGCCGGCGGACCGGTCAGCCTGGCTCATCAAGGCTCTGGAGGGCCGGTGGAGCGATATCGAAGGCGACCTCAACTATGAGGCCTGGCGGGCGCAGGTGGTGTCGAGCCTGCTGACGCGCGGGGACACCGCGGTGTTTTCCCATTACGTGGCCCTCAACGCCGTGGTCTCGCACCTGGCGGGCGATGATCGGGTGTTGAGCTTCCGACCCGACCATGCGTCGATCACCGTGCTGGAAGCGGACGGCCGATCCCTGCGCCTGGTGGCGAAGGGCGCGGAAGGTGGGACGAGGGTGCTTTGATCGAAACCAGATCCGCACAGGTTGCAGGGCCGCGATCGATTTTGACCGTGGCCGAGGTGGGCGCCGCCGACGCCGCGGCGATCGCCGCCGGCACGCCCGGAACGGTGCTGATGGAGCGGGCGGGCGCGGCGGTCGCCGACGCGATCTGTGAACGATTCCGGTCGCAGCCGGCCTTCGTACTCTGCGGTCCGGGCAACAACGGGGGCGACGGCTATGTGGTCGCCCGGATTCTCAAGGAGCGCGGCTGGCCCGTTGAGGTAAGGGCGCTCGGGGAGCCCCAGACTGCGGACGCACGGGCCGCCGCCGCGCTGTGGGACGGCCCGACGGCGCCGCTGGAGGGCGAACTGCCATCTGGTCTGTGGGTCGACGCCTTGTTCGGCGCCGGCCTGTCGCGCGGGCTTGATGGCGAAGCGGCTGCGGCGGCGTTCCGGATGGCCGACGAGCCGGAGCGGGTGGTGGCGGTCGATATTCCCAGCGGCGTTCCCGGCGACACCGGGCGGCCGGTGGGGCCAAGTGTCTGCGCCGGCCTCACGGTCACCTTCCACGCCCGCAAGCCGGGCCATGTGCTGGAGCCAGGACGCAGCCGCTGCGGCGAGGTGGTGGTGGCCGATATCGGCCTCGCCCCGACCGTCAGCCAGACGCTGGAAAACTCGCCGGAGCTTTGGCTGCCGCGATTCCCGTGGCCGACGGAGACGGCGCACAAGCACGCCCGCGGCCGGATGATCGTGGTCAGCGGCGATGCCTGGAGCACGGGCGCGGCGCGCCTCGCCGCGCGGGGCGGGCTGCGGATCGGTGCGGGGGTGGTGACGCTCTATTCGCCGCCGGACGCGCTGGCCTCCAACGCCGCGCACCTGGAGGCGGTGATGCTGAGGCCGTTCGACACCGACGCCGAGCTCGAGCAGGCGGCCGCGGATGTCGACGCTGCGATCATCGGTCCGGCGGCCGGCGTCAATGAGACGACCCTTCTGAACGTGCTGGCCCTGGCGCGGACGGGGGCGGCGCTGATCCTGGACGCGGATGCCATCACGGTCTTCCGGAACGATCCGGAGGAGCTGTTCTCAGTGCTCGATCGCGACGACGTGTTGACGCCTCACCCTGGGGAATTCGAACGCGTGTTCCCAGGGCTGCTCGGAGCTGCGCCGGACCGGATCGCCGCCGCGCGGCGAGCCGCCGAGCGGGCAGGGGCGGTGATCCTGCTGAAAGGCCCGGACACGGTCGTAGCCGCACCGGACGGCCGCGCTGCGGTCAATCTCAACGGATCGCCGTGGCTTTCCACGGCGGGCTCCGGGGACGTGCTGGCCGGCTTCATCGGCGGACTGGTGGCCCAAGGCATGGAGAGCTTCGAGGCGGCCTGCGCGGGCGCGTGGATCCATTCTGAGGCGGCCGAGTTGCACGGCCCGGGGCTGATCTCCGAAGACCTGCCGGGCCTGGCGCCGGCGGTGCTGCGGCGGATCTACGACGAGCGGTGATCAAGAAAAACGGCGCGGGAGAAGCTCCCGCGCCGTCATCCTGTCTGCAATGTCGGGCCGGGGCTTACGCCTCGACGTAATTGCCTTCGATCGAGCCGGCGCCGCCTTCGAGAAGGTCGGCCTGGGCTTCTTCATCCGCCAGACGATCTTCCTCGAACTGCGAGGCGATCACGTTCTCGCCGCGCGCCTGGCGCTCGGCTTCGTCCTGGCTGCGGGCGATGTTCAGCGTCACGGTGACGATGACTTCCGGGTGCAGGCGGACCTTCACCTCGTGCAGGCCCAGCGTCTTGATCGGCTTGTTCAGCACGATCATCGAGCGCTCGACCTTGCCGCCTTCGGCGTTCACGGCGTCAGCGACGTCGCGGCCGGCGACCGAGCCGTAGAGCTGGCCGCTCTCGCCCGCCTGACGGATCAGGACGTAGGAGGTGCCGTCCAGGTTTTCGCCGGACTTACCGGCGTCGGCCTTGGCGCGGGCGTTGCGGGCCTCGATCTCGGCGCGCTGGGCCTCGAAGACCTTCAGGTTCGCCGAGTTGGCGCGGAGCGCCTTGGAGCGGGGCAGCAGATAGTTGCGCGCGTAGCCGTCCTTGACGTTGACCACGTCGCCGAGGGCTCCCCAGCCTTCAACGCGTTCGAGCAGAATGACTTTCATGTGCCTGCCTCCCTCACTTCACGACGTAGGGGAGCAGCGCCAGGAAGCGGGCGCGCTTGATGGCTTTGGCCAGTTCACGCTGCTTCTTGGCCGACACGGCGGTGATCCGCGACGGCACGATCTTGCCGCGCTCGGAGACGTAGCGCTGCAGGAGCTTGACGTCCTTGTAGTCGATCTTCGGCGCGTTGGCGCCGGAGAACGGGCACACCTTCCGGCGACGGAAGAACGGCCGGCGCTGGCCGCCGGCGGCGGCGCCCGCGGCGGGGGCGGTTGCGGTTTCGTCAGACATCAGAAGCCCCCTTCCTTAGGAGCGAAATCGTCCCGGCGCGGCTCGCGTTCGCGTTCGCGATCGCGGCGGGCGAGGATCGGGGAAAGTTCGAGGTCGAGCTCTTCGACACGCACGGTCATGTACCGCAGCACGTCTTCGTTGATCGACAGCTGGCGCTCCATCTCCTTCACCGCCTCGGCGGGCGCGTCGATGGCGAGCAGGGAGTAGTGACCCTTGCGGTTCTTCTTGATCCGGTAGGTCAGGTTGCGCAGACCCCAGTATTCGATCTTCGCGACGGCGCCGCCGCCTTGCTCGATCAGGGCCTTGAGGGTGTCGTTGAGGGCTTCCGCCTGTTGCGGCGAGATGTCCTGCCGCGAGATGACTACGTGTTCGTAGAGCGCCATAGGTTCCTTCTTCCTGCTGGAAGCGGCGCGTCAGGCGGTGGAAGAACCGCAGGACACGATGGCTCTCGCGCGGCGGCCGGGAAGCTCCCGACCCATTCGCGTTCCGCGTGAGACCGCATTCCGTGAAGAGGCGGGCAAATAAGGGAAAAACGCCTCCTGGGCAAGGCCTTTCGCCTCTGCAGGGCCGTGGGCCCCTCGGCCTATTTCCGCCGGCCGGCCTTCCAGGCGGTGACTGCGGCCAGGGTCTCGTTGACGTGTTCGCTGGGATCCATCTTCGAATAGGCATGCACGATCTCGCCCGACGGGGCGATGACGTAGGAGGTGCGGTCGGCCCAGTCCGGCTTCATGGCCAGGATGGCGTCGTAGCTGCGGGCGATTCTGGCGTTGGGATCGGCGGCGACCGGGAAGCGGCCCGAGCACTTCTCGGTGTCGGCCGAGAACGACTGCAGCTTGTCCAGATTGCCGGCCGTGACGCCGATGACGGTGGCGCCCTGGGCCTTGAACTTGTCGATCGCGTTGGCGAACAGCTGGGCCTCGAGATTGCAGCCCTTGGTCTCGGCGGCGGGGAAGAAGTAGAGCACCACCGGCCCCTTCTTGCGGGCCTCCGCCAGCGAGAAGGTGAGGGGTTTGCCGGCCTGATAGCCTGGCGCGGTGAAATCGGGGGCCTTGTCGCCAGCCTTCAGGGCGGCGAAGGCCGGTCCGGCGACGAAGGCGCTGAGAAGGATCGCGGCGGCAAGGCGTTTCATGGGTGGGCTCCAGCGGTTCGCCGCGAGGCTACACCGCCCGCTGCTCCAGGAGAACCGGAGTCTCCCTGGGCGGCGCCGATCAGTTGTAGGCCACGGTCGTCGTGAAGGAGCCGGAATAGGATCCCGACGGCGTCGCCGGGGTGAGGGTGAAGCGCCCGCCGAGGTTGAAGCTGTAGCTGCCTCCGCTGCTCAGGGAGGCTCCCTCGGGAAAGATCGGCGTCACCGTCACCGATCCGCCGCTGCCGTTGGTCATGTCGAAGGCGGGCGCGCCGACGCTGATGGTCTGGCCGCCTTCACCGGTGACCGTGTAGGCGGCCCGTGTGAACGCCGTCCCGATGAGCGTCGCGTCGCCGCCAGTCAGGCTCCGGTTGTTGTCCAGGCTGACGACCAGCTCCGAACTGCCCGTCTTGGGCTTCACCACACGCCCGAAGTTGAGGTCGCTGCTCTTGGTCAGCGAAAGCGGCCGCATGCCGTAGACAGCGCCGGTTCCAGTGTCGATCGGTGAGGCGGCCGGCGAGTTGAAGCCAGCGGCGGCGCTGAAGGCGAAGGTCCCCGCGCCCAGGGTCGACGAACTCTTGATCCCCACATCCATGCCGACGGTGAAGGAGCGCGCCACGCCGCTGGTCAGGGCGTTGAGCTGGTAGGTCGTATGGTTGCCGCCGGTGGGGCCGGAGATAACGCCGGCGGTGCCGCTGACAGTGAAGGTGTCGGGCGCCAGAGCGGGGCCGCTCGCCGTCGTGCCGCGGAAGGTGACATAGACCGGCTGGTTCGCGCACTTGGCGTTGGCGGCCTGGCCGTCCGTGCAAGTGATCGTCACCGTCGGGGTGTTGACGGCGCCCGCCGTGATCCGCCGCGTGACGTTGGCGCCGCTGCCCGCCGGGGCGGTGACGACACCGGACGGGGAGATGGTGAGAAGCGATTGGCCGCTCGACTTCGCTGAGACCCTGCCCAGATCGATGACGCCGCCCGAAATGTTGATGGTGAGGGTCTGAGCCTGCGCCGCGCCGCCGACAGCTATCGTCGCGAGCATTCCGGCTGCAGCAAGCAATAGTTGAGTGGATCGGCTTTTTAACTCAAACATTGCCTGTCTATAATCACGTCGATCCTGTTACGCGAGCCGATCGTTATTCTAATCCCGCAATTTGGGTAGGCTCGCGGTCTGGGTCGGCTCCTCATCCGGCCGCGGTGCGAACCTGACTTCAGCCTCGGCGTCGGGCACGAAACCGCCGTCGCCCTTGATCACCACGCTGACCGGCGCGACCAGGGTCATTCTCAACCTCGCCGCCTGCTCCGGCTCGAGCTCCAACTGGTATGAGCCTGCCGGCAGGCCCTGCAGACTGACCGATCCATCGAACTCGGTGGAAGCTTCGGCGACATGGCCGTTGTCCCCGACCAGCCGAATCTGCGCGGCGGACAGGCCGACAAGCCGCCCGTCGGGACGCCGCAGGGAGATGGTGACCATCACCTCGCCGGTCGGCCGCAAGGGATAGCTCACCTTGGTGAAGCTCCCCGGCCGCGGGGTGAACTGCACCGTGCTCGGCGGCGACTGCACGGACGCGTTCTCCACATTGTCCAGGTTGACCATCAGACGGGCGGTCGGTCCGGCGCCGACCCCGGTCACGAACACCCGACCGTCGGCGGCGGTGACCGCGCGGCGTTCGGTTCCCTCCACACCTACGTTCGGAACGGGTTCTTCGCCCTCGTCGAAGATGCCGTTGCCGTTGCTGTCGATGAAGGCCTCGAAGAGCACGCTGCCACCGGAACCGGGGCCGGGGCGGGTCATGGCGTAGCGCCGCAGCGACGGGTCGTAGTTGAGGCCGAAGTTGAGCTGCATGCCGGCGCGCCAGCTGCGGTCGTCGTTGTTGTAGTCGGCGGTAATCGCCAGGTCGGCGAAACGCAGCTTGAAGATGGTCCCGGCGGTGAAGTTGGTCGCGTCGAGATTGTCGAGGGGCTGCCCGATGCCGAGCCGCAGGGTCGCGAGCTCGGAAATGTCCCGGTCGGCGGTGAGCGCCACCGAGCGCGCCTTCAGGGTCGGGATGACCTCGTAGTCGAGCGTCGAGCGCAATTGCCACTTGTAGCCGCGATAGGTCGAGCCGGTGAAATAGCCGGTGAGTCGCTCGCTGGTCGTCGCCCTGCCGAAGACCCGCTGGTACTCCAGCCCGCTAGAGAAGAGGACTCCGAGGGCCGTCGCCGAGGCGCGGGCCGAGCCGTTCAACTCGGTGATGCCGTCGGCATAGGTGTTTTGCAGGGCGCGCAGCGAAAGCGGCAGGATGCGCCCGGCGAATTGCACATTGCCGTCGAGGGTGATTTCGCTCCGGCTCGACATGGCGCGGGACAGATCCACGCCCGGCCCGTTCTCGTCGACGAACCCGCCCTGGAACTGGGTGTGGCGCAGAACCGTCGATACCCCGAGCACCTGCCCGGCCACGCCCAACGACGCCGCCGAGGCGCCGGTGTTGTCGTAGGCCAGATCGAGGTTGGTGGCGAAGCCGAAGATGGAGCTCCGCGTGCCGATCGTCCCCAGTTGCCGGTAGTCCTTGCGGTTGTCGGGTCCGATGGGGATCAGCGCGGCGCCGCCAGACAGGGTCAGATGCTGGGTGAGGCCGTAGTTGGCGCTGGCCACCATGCGCAGGCCGCCGGAGCCCGGCGGGCGGAATGCGGCGTCGCTTGGGCGCTCCACCAGGACCAGCGGCTCGTCCTGCTGCACGGCGCCGAACTCGAGGTTGGCTTCCCCCTTGCGGAGCTGGCCGCCGCCGACGTTGATCACCCGGGTCTGCTCGCTGCGGTCGCCGCGCGGGCCGTAGGTGACGATGCGGACAACGTTGATGCCTTGGGCGAGCGGCACGCCAAGGAACTCGTAGCGGCCGCGGGTCGGCGTGTTCTGTCCGCTGCGCAGCACGTCGTTCACATAGAGTTCGACATCGTAGCCGATGGGCAGTTCGCCGCGCAGGTCGATGCGGTTGAAGACGTTGGTTTCGTCGAGCGGGACGGTCGAGAACGAAAAGCCGCGACCGCCCAGGCTGCGGGGCCCGAGCGCTAGGGGCGGGGTGAAGACGTCCCCGGCGCTGACATTGCGCGCCCGAAGCGGGCCAAGCAGGCGCCCCTCAAGGGACTGGCGTTCGAAAAGCGCCCGGACGGTCGACAGTTCACCCTTTTCGTTCGAGCCCAGGTACCCCTCGAATCCCGTGTAGAGAAGGTCGCCTCCGATGCGGATATCGTAGCGCGCGGGGTAGCGCGGGCGGATGTTCTGTGCGCCGACGCCGAGCGACATGTCGAAGGCCGGCAGGCTGAACAGCCGGTACGGAGTGGCGACCTCCATGACCTCGTTGTTGCCCTGGGGCTCCTGCGCGCTTTCGCGGCGGCGCGCCATGCGCTGCAGGCGGCCCTGGATGGGCAGGAGTTCGAGCGCCTTCAGGCCAATGCTCAGGGCCTCCCGGTCGGGCGTGATCGTCAGCGGCAGCATGCGCTGCAGCGCGGACGCCTTCACGTAGATTTCGGTCGGGGTCACGGCGACGTCGGCGGCGGCGAGGGGGATGTCGCGTGGCCCATCGCGGGCGGTGCCGGTTGCGAGGTCGACGATCAGCGACCGGCGGGCTTCGCCGATCCGCCCGACGATCCGCCGCTGGTCGGGCATGACGTCGACGTCGAGTTCGAGCAGGCGGGCCAGCTCTCCGACCGGAAGGAGGGGATCTTCGACGTCACCGTAGGCGGCAAGGCCGTCACTGAGCGTCAGGGAATCCAGCTGGACGGAAAATAGCAGGAGATCGTCCGGGTCGACTTCCTCGGCCGCAGCGAGCGGAACCACCGCGCTGGCTTGCTCGGCGGCCGGCCCGTCCGCGGCGATCGGTTGGTCAGCCGCTAAGCCTGGGGACGCCCGACATAAGCAAATCGCAGCAACAGCAGACCATGCGACCCATC
>JAEYTM010000101.1 GCA_023434015.1 Pseudomonadota bacterium
AGGGCCTATGACGTGCTGGGCTCGGGAGAACCGTCGATCGGCATTCTCATCGGCTATCCACGGCCAGCCGCAGACCCGCCGGCCCCCGCCACGACGGTGCGACTGGGCGAGAGCGCCCGGCCGGCGCCGGGAGGCGCGACCATCGGCTTCATCGGCGCCGGCGCCTACTCCGGCCGGACCCTTATCGGCGCATTCCGGGCTGCGGGCGCGGACCTGCACAGCATCGCGTCGGCCAGCGGCGTCTCGGCGACCCACCACGGCCGGAAGGCCGGCTTCCGACAGGCCACCAGCGAGGCAGCCGCCCTCATCGCCGATCCGGCCATCGAGGCGGTGGTGGTCGCCACGCGCCACGACAGTCATGCCCGCCTGGCGATCTCGGCCCTCCAGGCGGGCAAGCATGTGTTCGTCGAGAAGCCGCTCTGTCTCACGCTGGGCGAGTTGGCGCAGGTGGAGGCCGCGCACGCCGCCGCGGCGACCGGGGGCCGTGCATCCGTGCTGATGGTCGGCTTCAACCGCCGCTTCGCCCCCACGGCCGTCCGGGCCAAGGCGCTGCTCGATGGCGCGCCGGGTCCCAAGAGCTTCATCATGACGGTCAACGCCGGCGCCGTGCCGGCGGATCACTGGGTCAACGACCCCGCCGTCGGCGGCGGCCGGATCGTCGGCGAGGGCTGCCACTTCATCGATCTGCTGCGCCACCTCGCGGGCGCGCCGGTGACCGACCTCGACGTCGCCGGTCTCGTGCCGCCGGGCGGCCCGGCCCGCGGCGACGTCGCGGTCGTCCGCCTCAGCTTCGCCGACGGCTCCCTGGGGGTGATCAACTACTTCGCCAACGGCCATAAGGCGTTCCCCAAGGAGCGGCTGGAGGTGTTCGCCGGCGGGCGGATGCTGCTGCTGGACAACTTCCGCACCCTGACCGGCTACGGCTGGCCCGGTTTCCGCCGCCAGGGCGGGTTCGCCCA
Source organism: Pseudomonadota bacterium (assembly GCA_023434015.1). Lineage (GTDB taxonomy): Bacteria > Pseudomonadota > Alphaproteobacteria > Caulobacterales > Caulobacteraceae > Phenylobacterium. Next base: position 960 of record JAEYTM010000101.1, read on the forward strand.
GGACAAGGGTCAGGCGGCCTGCGCCCGGGCCTTCGTCGAGGCCATCCGCACGGGCGGTGCCGCGCCCATCCCGCTCGACGAGGTGATCGAGGTCAGCCGCCTCTCGATCGAGGCCGCGGCCCGGATCGGCTGATGCAGGCCGGCCGACTTATCCGCACCCTGGCGCCGCTCAGGCCCGAGCAGGTCTACGGCCGGCTGCTGCACCGGCTTCCTTGGCCGACGCCCGCGAAGGGCGCGCCCGCGGGGCTGCGGGCCGCAGCTGCCGCCTGGACGTCGCCCGTCCCCCGCCCGTCCTCCCTGATCGGCCCCAGCCAGCTACGGTTGCTGAACGAAGTCGGCGAGGTCGCGACAGCCGCCCAGTGGAATGACCCGGGCCGCGCCAGGCTGTGGCTCTACAACCTGCACTATTTCGACCATCTGGCCGCCCCCGGCGCCCGCCCTGCCTGGGGTCGGGCGCTGGTTGACCGCTGGATCGCGGAGAACCCGCCGGGGCGCGGCGCCGGTTGGGAGCCCTACCCGACTTCCCTGCGCATCGTGAACTGGGTGAAGGGGGCGCTGGGAGGCCTCGATCTCGCCCCCCCGGCGTTGGAAAGCCTGGCGCTCCAGGCCCGCTGGCTGGGTCGGCGGCTGGAGCGCCACCTGCTCGGCAACCACCTCCTGGCCAACGCCAAGGCCCTGGTGTTCGCCGGCCTGTTCTTCGAGGGGACCGAGGCCGAGCAATGGCTGGCGACCGGCCTCGCCCTCTACGCCGAGCAGCTGCCAGAGCAGATCCTCGCCGACGGCGGCCACTTCGAACGCTCGCCGATGTACCACGCGATCATCGAGGAGGACCTGCTCGACGTCCTGAACCTGGCCCGCACGTTCGGCCTGGATGACCAGCCGGTCGTCGCCGCCCTGCCGGCGGTCCTTGTCGGCATGCGCGCCTGGCTCGCCGCCATGAGCCATCCAGACGGGCGGATCGGCTTCTTCAACGACGCCGCTTTCGGCATCGCCGCCGAGCCGGCGGAGCTGGAGGCCTACGCCGGTCGCCTGGGCCTTGGGCCGATCGGATCGCCCGACGGCCCGCTGACCGAACTCGCCGCATCCGGCTATTTCCGTCTCCAGGCCGCGGACGCCGTCGCGCTGCTGGACGCCGCGCCGGTCGGTCCCGACTACCTCCCCGGCCACGCCCACGCCGACACCTTGTCTTGCGAGCTGTCGCTGGGCCGCGACCGGGTGCTGGTGAATGGCGGGACCTCGGTCTATGGCGACGGTCCGCAGCGCCAGCGGGAGCGCTCCACCGCCGCCCACAGCACCGTCGAGATCGACGGCGAGGACTCCTCGGAAGTCTGGGCCGGTTTCCGCGTCGGCCGCAGGGCCCGCGTCTGCGACGTCACCGCCAGCGTCGCCCAGGGCACAGTCACGGTGTCCGCCGCTCACGACGGCTATCGCTGGCGGCCGGGCCGTCCGATCCACCGGCGGCGCTGGTCGCTGAACGGCGACAGCTTCACCGTCCTCGACACCGTCGAAGGACGGGCAGCTCAGGCCATCGCACGTTTTCACCTGCACCCCGACGTCGCCGCCACCGTCCAGGCCGACGGCCTTGGCGGGGAACTCCGTCTGAAGGGAGGGCGCACGATCCGCTGGCGTACCAGCGCCCCTGCGACGCTGGCGCCGGATGAATGGCGTCCGGAGTTCGGCCGAACGGTCGCCGCCGCCTGTCTCGTTGTCCGGCTTCCCGGCGCTTGCCTGCAAACCGACTTCTCCTGGTAGCCCGGTGCATATCCTTTTCCTGACCGACAACTTCCCGCCGGAGGTCAATGCGCCCGCCTCGCGCACCTTCGAACACTGCCGCGAGTGGGTGAAGGCCGGCGCCCGGGTGACGGTGATCACCTGCGCGCCGAACTTCCCGAAGGGAAAAGTCTATCCGGGCTACCGGAACCGGCTGGTTTCGCGCGAGACGATGGAGGGGATCGAGGTCGTCCGGGTCTGGTCCTACATGACCGCGAACGAGGGCCTGTTCCGCCGGTCCCTGGACTACGCCAGCTTCATGGTCGCGGCGACCCTGGCGTCCCTGTCAGTCCGCGATGTCGACATCGTGGTGGCGACCTCGCCGCAGTTCTTCTCCGCCTGCGCCGGCCGGATGGTCTCGGTCCTCAAGCGGCGGCCCTTCGTGTTCGAGTTGCGCGACCTGTGGCCAGAGTCGATCCGCGCCGTCGGGGCCGTGAAGGACGGCCCGGTCATCCGCCTGCTGGAGCGCCTTGAGGCCCATCTCTACGCGCGGGCGGACGCCATCGTCGCGGTGACGCACGCCTTCCGCGACACCCTGGTCGAACGCGGTGTGGCGGCCGCAAGGGTTCACGTGGTCACCAACGGCGTCGATCTCAGCCGCTTCTCCCCCCGCGCCCGGGACGGGGCGTTGGCCGCCTCGCTCGGCCTGGAAGGGAAATTCGTCGCCGGCTACGTCGGCACCCACGGCATGGCCCATGCCCTGGAGACCCTGCTACGCGCCGCGGACCGGCTGCGCCACCGCCCCGACATCGCCTTCCTGTTCCTCGGCGACGGTGCGCAGCGGGCGGCGCTCGAAGCTCGGGCGGCGGAGATGGAGCTGCCGTCTGTGCTGTTCCTGGACAGCGTCCCAAAGTCGGACGTGCCCCGCTACTGGTCGCTGCTCGACGTCTCGGTGATCCATCTGCGGCGGACCAAACTCTTCACCACCGTCATCCCGTCGAAACTGTTCGAGTGCATGGCGATGGGCGTTCCCGTCCTGCACGGGGTGGCGGGAGAATCCGCGGCCATTGTCCGCCGGGAGGGTTGCGGCCTGGTTTTCGAGCCCGAGGACGACCGCCAGCTCGCCGAGATCATTGCGGCCCTGGCCGACGACCCGGCGCGCTGCACGACCTTCGCCGCCGCAGGCCAGGCGGCGGCGGCGCGCTACGACCGCACGAGCCTGGCCGCCTCGATGCTCGCCATCCTGGAACAGATCGTGCAAGGCCGCCGCATGACGCCTGGGGGAGCTGACTGACATGCGGATCCTCAGTGTGGTCGGCGCCCGGCCGAACTTCATGAAGGTGGCGCCGATCGTGCGCGCCTTCGCCGAGCATGCGCACCCGTTCGAAAGCGTCCTGGTGCACACCGGTCAGCACTACGACGCCGCGATGAGCGGCAGCTTCTTCCGCGACCTGGGCCTGCCCGAGCCGGACTTCAACCTGGAAGCCGGCTCCGGCAGCCACGCCGTCCAGACCGCGGCGGTGATGACCCGCATCGAGCCGGTGCTGCAGCAGCTCGCCCCCGACCTGGTGCTGGTGGTCGGCGACGTGAACTCGACCCTGGCCGCGACCCTCACGGCCAAGAAGCTGGGCCTGCGTGTCGCCCATGTCGAGGCCGGGCTGCGGTCCTTCGACATGACCATGCCCGAGGAGATCAACCGGCTCTGCACCGACGCGATCGCCGACGACCTGTTCACCACCGATCGGCTGGCCAGCGAGAACCTGCGGCGCGAAGGGGTGGCCGAGACCCGGATCCACTTCGTCGGCAACGTGATGATCGACTCGCTGATGGCCAGCCTGCCGACGGCGCGGGCGCTGAAGACGGCGGAAAGCCTTGGCCTCGAGCCCGGCGGCTATGCGGTGCTGACGCTGCACCGGCCTGCCAATGTCGACCATCCGGCGAAGCTCGCGGAAATCCTCGACGCCATAGTCGCGGGGGCCAAGGGCCTGCCGATCCTGTTCCCCGCCCATCCGCGCACCGTCGAGCGGCTGGCCGGACTGACCGCGACGCAGGGTCCACAGCTGCGGATCGTCGAGCCGCTGGGCTATCTGGAATTCCAGTGCCTGGTCGATCAGGCCCGCATCGTCCTGACCGACAGCGGCGGCCTGCAGGAGGAGACGACCGTGCTGGGCGTGCCCTGCGTGACGCTGCGCGAGAACACCGAGCGGCCCATCACCCTGGAAGAGGGCACCAACCATCTCGCCGGCACGTCGCGGGACGGGATCGTGGCTGCTATGGAGGCTGCGCTGGCGGCCAGGGCGGGCGCGCCCAAGTGTCCACCGCTATGGGACGGACGCGCCGCGTGGCGCATCGCCGATACGATCGCCGGCTGGAGCCGATAGACTTGGACGGAATGCAGATGGCCGAGCCCACGAGCTTCGAGAAGACCCGCGACGCGCTGGCGGCGCGCACCGCCGTCGCCGGGGTCATCGGCCTCGGCTACGTCGGCCTGCCGCTGGCTGTGGCGACCGCACGCCGCGGCCTGAAGACCCTGGGCTTCGATATCGACCCGGCGAAGGAACAGCGCATCTCGGCCGGGCAATCCTACATCGACGCCGTCTCCAGCAAGGAACTGGCGGGCCTGGTGGCGTCCGGCAGGCTCGCCGCCACCACCGGCTTCGAGCGTCTGGCCGAATGCGACGTCATCGTCATCTGCGTACCGACGCCGCTGAGCAAGCACCGCGACCCGGACCTGTCCTATATCGAAAGCACCGGCCGCGAGATCGCCAGCCGCCTGCGGCCCGGTCAGCTCGTGGTCCTGGAGTCGACCACCTATCCCGGCACCACACGCGAGGTGCTGAAGCCGATCCTGGAGTCGGGCGGTCTCGTCTGCGGCCGCGACTTCTTCATCGGCTTCTCGCCCGAGCGAGAGGACCCGGGCAACACGGCGTTCGAAACCGCCACCATCCCCAAGGTCGTGGCCGGCGATGGGCCGCTGGCGTCGGAGCTGGTCATCGCCTTCTACAGCGCCGTGGTGGACAAGGTGGTCCCGGTTTCCTCGCCGGACGTGGCCGAGGCGGTGAAGATCACGGAGAACGTCTTCCGGGCGGTCAACATCGCCCTGGTGAACGAGCTGAAGCTGATCTACGGCGCCATGGGTATCGACGTGTGGGAAGTGATCGAGGCCGCCAAGACCAAGCCCTTCGGCTACATGCCCTTCTACCCCGGCCCAGGGCTCGGCGGGCACTGCAGTCCCATCGACCCCTTCTACCTGACCTGGCGCTCGCGCGAGTTCGACATCTCCACCCGGTTCATCGAGCTGGCCGGCGAGATCAACACCGCCATGCCGGCCCACGTGGTCGAAGTGGTGGCCCGCAGCCTCGATGCACGCTTCGCCGTCGCCATGAGCGCAGCCCGGGTGCTGGTCATCGGCCTCGCCTACAAGAAGGACGTCGAGGACGTGCGCGAAAGCCCGTCCTTCCGGCTTATGTCCCTGCTGGAGGCGCGCGGGAGCACGGTCAGCTTCCACGACCCCCACGTCGCCGAGGCGCCCAACACCCGGGAACATCCCGAATTCGCCGGCCGCCGCTCGACCAAGCTCAGCGCCGAAACCCTCGCCGGGTTCGACGCGGTGCTGATCTCGACCGATCACGCGGCCGTGGACTACGGCCTGATCTCCGCCCACGCCAGGCTTGTGGTCGACACCCGCAACGCCATGGCCCGGCGCGGCCTCGACGGGCCGAACGTGGTGAAGGCCTAGCCGCGTCCGCCGCGAAGCCCGCCAATCCTGAAAAGGTAACGCCCATGCAGATAGACAAGCGCGTCCTCGTCACCGGTGGAGCCGGCTTCGTCGGTTCGCACCTTTGCGAACGGCTGATTGCGGACGGCTGCGACGTGCTGTGCGTCGACAACTTCTTCACCGGCCGCCGCGCCAACGTCGCGCATCTGCTGGACAATCCGCGCTTCGAGCTGATGCGGCACGACATCACCTTCCCGCTCTATGTGGAAGTCGACGAGATCTACAACCTCGCCTGTCCGGCCAGCCCGATCCACTACCAGTTCGACCCGGTGCAGACGACGAAGGTCAGCGTGCACGGCGCGATCAACGTCCTGGGTCTGGCGAAGCGGGTCCGGGCGAAGATCCTGCAGGCCTCGACCTCCGAGGTGTACGGCGACCCGTCCGTCCACCCCCAGACCGAGGACTACTGGGGCAACGTCAATCCGATCGGCATCCGCTCCTGCTATGACGAGGGCAAGCGCTGCGCCGAGACGCTGTTCTTCGACTACTGGCGGCAGCACCGGGTGCGCATCAAGGTGGCGCGGATCTTCAACACCTACGGCCCGCGCATGCATCCGGACGACGGCCGCGTCGTCTCCAACTTCGTCGTCCAGGCCCTGCGCGGCCAACCCATCACCCTCTATGGTGACGGCTCGCAGACGCGCTCCTTCTGCTACGTCGACGATCTGGTCGGCGGACTTGTCCGGCTGATGGACACGCCGGACGAGGTCACGGGGCCTATCAACCTGGGCAACCCGGTTGAATTCTCCATGCGCGAGCTCGCCGAACTGGTGATCGAACTGACCGGCAGCCGCTCGGAGATGACCCACCACCCCCTGCCCAGCGATGATCCGCGGCAGCGCCAGCCGGACATCACCCTGGCGCGCGGGACGCTCGGCTGGGAGCCTGCGACGCCGCTGCGCGAAGGCCTGTCGCGCACCATCGCCTATTTCGACGCCCTGCTGGCCGAGAGAGCCTAGGCCGCCCGGGTCTCGCTTCCGACGTAGCGTTCGTATTCCTCGGCGAAGCGCTCGGTCAGCCAGGACTGGTCATCATACTTCTCCCGGAGTTCGAGGAACCAGGTCCCCTCCTCCTCGAAGATGTGGTGGAGCACGGCGCCGCGGATGTGCTCCAGCTTGTCGAGCCAGTCGTCGGTGGCCGGATCGATCCGCTCCAGCTCGGCCATCTGCATCTTGGCGGTGGTCTGCTCAGTATAGGCCAGGCCGACGTGGCCCTTCCCGCCCGCCTTGGCCAGCGCCGGGTAGAGGACCACCTCCTCGGCGAGGGAGTGGCCGTTGAGGACCACGGCCAGCTTCTTCATCGCTGTGATGCGGCGGCCGCCCGGCGCGGCGCTGCGGCAGGCCTCGAAGGACTTGCGGATGAGGTCGTGGTGATCGAGGGCCATGGAGAGCCAGTCGCCGTCTCCGGCCGCCGCCCGGGCCCGCGCCGTCGCCTCGGCGCGCTTCTCGTCGCTTTCCGGCGGCGTCACCGCGCCGAGCACCTTGTCGATGATGGACATTGAAACACTCCCGTCTGCCTGTCGCGACAAGCGGAGCGGCGGCGATTGGTTCCGGGCCCTTCACCTATGACAACAGCTCTGCCGCCACGCTCAGGGAGCGAGCTTGGCGCCCACAGGCTTTGCACGGCGCATCCGGGTCGCCAGGTCGGGCTCGGCCGGATCGGGGGCGCCGTGCCGCTTCTCGATGTCCCGCTGCAGCGCGCGCGCGGCCATGGCGTGACCAGGGAACAGGGTGTCGACCGCCCAGCCGAGGACCGGCACACCGGAACTGACGCCGTCGATCGCCAGATAGCCGCCCATGCGGGCCAGGACGCCGCGGCTGGCGCCTGCCTGCAGGGCCTCGTTGATCAGCAGGGCGGCGGCGCCTACGGAATACAGCGTTCCCGCCACCGGCACCCAGGCCAGCACGCCGTCGACGCCCAGCTTGAAGGGTCCGATCCCGATGAGGCCGTCGGACAGGCGCTTGATGCGGTCGGCCCGCCGCCAGGCCTTATGTGCGCGCTCGCGATGCATGGTCCCATAACGCCCGGCCAGCTCTACAGGCTCCACCCGCGTCAGCCCCAGAGTTCCGGCGGCGGCGCTTCGATCAGCGAGCCCAGGATGCTCAGACCAGGGTCCCGATCCCGGGCCAGCAGCAGGGGTCCGTCGAGGTCGACCACCTCCGCGCCCTGGGCGATCAGCAGCGCCGGGGCGATGGCCAGGGAGGTCGCCACCATGCAGCCGCACATGACGCCCAGCCCCCGCGCCCTGGCCGCCTGGTTCAGGGCCAGGGCTTCGGTGAGGCCGCCCGCCTTGTCGAGCTTGACGTTCACCAGGGCGTAGCGGCGCGCGCAGGCGTCCAGCTCCGCCCGGGTGTGGAGGCTCTCGTCGGCGCAGAGCGGGATCGGGCTGGCGTAGCCTTCGAGCGCGCCGTCCTCCGGCGCCGGCAGCGGCTGCTCGACAAGCTGGACGCCGAGGCGGGCGAAGTCCGGCGCCAGCCGCCGAAGCTCGTCGAAGGTCAGGGACTCGTTGGCGTCGACGATCAGCCGGGTGCGGGGGGCCGCGGCGCGCACGGCCTCGACGCCGGCGATGTCGTCAGCGCCGCCGATCTTCAGCTTGAGCATCGGCCGCCGGCCGGCTGCGCGGGCGGCCTCGGCCATGGCTTCGGGCGGCCCAAGGCTGATGGTGTAGCAGGTCTTCACCGGATCGAGCCGGGCGCGGCCCGCCAGGGCCCAGGCGCGAACCCCGGCCCGCTTGGCCTCCAGGTCCCACATCGCACAGTCGAGGGCGTTGCGGGCCG
>JAEYTM010000200.1 GCA_023434015.1 Pseudomonadota bacterium
GGGGCGGTCCCGGCCGGGCCGGCCCCCGGGGCGGCCCTGGACGACACCGCCGCGCCGTTCGTCATCGACGCACCCGGCCCGGCGCATGTCGAGGCCCAGGTCCCGGCCCGGTTGATCGGCGTGCTTCGGCCGGGCATGCGGGTGCAGGTCGGCGAAGGCGTCGAGGGCAGGGTGCTGGCGGTCGGCTCGACCGTCGACGCCTCCACCCGCTCCGCCACCTTGCGGGCGAGCATCGGAGGACCGGCGCAGGTCGCCGGACGCACCGTCTCGCTGGTGGTGTTGGCGGATCCGCCGCGCGGCGCGGTCAGCGCGCCGTCCACGGCGATCGTCCGGCTGGGCGCGGGCGCGGCGGTGTTCGAACAGACCCCGCAGGGCTACGTGGCCCGGCCCGTGAAGGTGCTGGGCAGCGCGGGCGGCCGCACCACCTTCACCGGCGTGGCGGCCGGGGCGCGGGTGGCCGTCACCGGCGTCAGCGAACTGAAGTCGCTGGCGGCCTCCTAGAATGCTGCGCAAGCTCATCGAACAGGCGCTCGCCGCCCGCCTGCTGGTGCTGGCGCTCGCGGTCACCGTGGCGGCGGCCGGCGTCTGGGCCTTCGTGACCCTGCCGGTCGACGCCTATCCGAATATCGCCGCAACCCAGGTGAAGGTGATCCTGAAGGCGCCGGGAATGACGCCGGAGGAGGTGGAATCCCGGGTCGTCGCGCCCGTCGAGACCGAGATGCTCGGCATTCCCGGCCAGGCGGTGCTGCGTTCCATCGCCAAATATGCCATCGCCGATATCACCATCGATTTCGAGGATGGCGTCGACATCTACTGGGCGCGCAGCCAGGTCGCGGAACGCCTGGCCGCCGTGCAGGACGACCTGCCAGGCTCGGTGGAGGGTGGCCTCGCCCCGATCTCCACCCCGCTGTCGGACATGTTCATGTTCACTCTGGAGGGACCGGCCAGCCTCGAGGAGAAGCGCCGGCTGCTCGACTGGACGATCCGTCCGGCGCTGCGGACCGTGCCCGGCGTCGCCGATGTCAACGCGCTGGGCGGTCATGTGGAGACCTACGAGGTGCGTCCGGACGGCGCGGCGCTGGCGGCGGCGCGCCTGAGTATCGACGACCTGCGGCAGGCCATCGAAGCCAACAACCGCAACGATGGGGCCGGGCGCCTGGCCCAGGGCGAGGAGGCGCTGATCGTCCGCGCCGTCGGCGCCGTGCGCGACCATGCCGACCTGGAAGCCATCGTCATCCGCAGCCGGGACGGCGCGGTGATGAGGCTGGGCGATGTCGCAACGGTGGGAACCGGCAGCCTGACCCGTTACGGCGCGGTGACCGCGAACGGCACGGGCGAGGCGGTGCAGGGCCTGGTGATCGGCCTTCGCGGGGCCGACGCCGGCGACATCGTCAAGGGCGTGCGCGAGCGCCTCGACAGCCTGGTGCTGCCCGAGGGGGTGAGCATCAATGTGTTCTACGACCGCTCGGACCTGATCAGCCGCGCCGTCGGGACGGTGGAGAAGGCCCTGCTGGAAGCCACTATCCTGGTGGTGCTGCTGCTGGTGCTGTTCCTCGGCAATCTGCGCGCGGCGCTGATCGTCGCCGTGACCCTGCCGATGTCGGCCCTGATCACCTTCCTGGTCATGCATCTGTTCGGCATGAGCGCGAACCTGATGAGCCTGGGCGGCCTGGCCATCGCCATCGGCCTGCTCGTCGATGGCGCGGTGGTGGTGGTCGAGAACGTGGTCGAGCGCTTGAACGACCCGGCCCATGCCGGTTCCTCGAAGGTGAACCGGGTGCTGGTCGCCGCCGCCGAGGTGGCCATGCCGGTGTCCGCCGGCATCGCGATCATCGCGCTGGTGTTCCTGCCGCTGCTGTCGCTGGAGGGGCTGGAGGGCAAGATGTTCGCTCCGGTCGCCATGACCGTGATCATCGCCCTGATCGCCTCGCTGCTGATCGCCCTGGTCCTGGTGCCGGTGCTGGCGACCATGGGCCTCAAGGAATCCCACCACGGCGAGTCCTGGCTGATGCGGCGGCTGCAGCCCGCCTATTCCCGGCTGCTCACAGCCGCCTTCGCGCGCCAGCGGCTGGTCTACGGCCTTGCGGGGGCGTCGCTGGTGGCGGCCGTCGGCGCCTATGCGGTCACCGGCAAGACCTTCATGCCGACCATGGATGAGGGCTCGATCGTCCTGCAGTACAGCAAGCTCCCCTCGGTGGGGCTGACCCGCAGCGTCGATGGCGACCTGGCGGTCCAGAGGGCGATCCTGGAGGGGGTGCCGGAGGTGACCGGGGTCTATTCCCGCGTCGGTTCCGACGAGCTCGGCCTCGATCCGATGAGCCTGAACGAGGCCGACGCCTTCGTGACGCTGAAGCCGCGCAAGGAATGGCGCAAGGGCGACAAGGACTGGCTGGTCGACGAGGTCCGCAGGGTGACGGCCGAGGTGCCGGGCATCGACGCCAGCTTCACCCAGCCCATCGAGATGCGGGTTTCCGAGATGCTGACCGGCAGCCGCGGCGACCTGGCGGTAAAGATCTTCGGGCCCGATCTCGAGACCCTGGGCCAGCTAGCCGGGCAGATCGAGGCGACGCTGTCCGAGGTGCCCGGCGCGACCGAGGTGCTGACCGTGGCGAACGACAAGGTCGACTACCTGCAACTGGACATCGACCGGCTCGCGGCCGGCCAGGCCGGCCTGGGCGTCAATGAGTACCAGGACGCCTTGCGCATGCAGATCGAAGGCATGCGGGCCGGCGTCGTCGCCGACGGGCTGCGCCGCGTGCCGGTGGTGATCCGCGGCGGCGAGGAGGTGCGCGGCGACGTCGCCGCCTTCGCCGACTTCCAGTTCCATACGCCGGACGGCGGCCTGGCGCGGGTCAGCGACATCGCCCGCGTCGAGCAGGTCGAGGGGCCGGTGAAGATCGACCACGAGAACGGGTCGCGCTTCGCCCTGATCCAGGCCTTCGTCGGCGGACGAGACCTCGTCGGGTTCGTGGAGGACGCCCAGGCGGCGGTCGCCAAGGCCGTGCCGATGCCGCCGGGCTACCGGCTGGTCTGGGGCGGGCAGTTCGAGAACCAGCAGCGGGCCGCGGGCCGCCTGGCGATCGTCGTGCCGGTCGCCATCCTGCTGATCTTCTTCGTGCTGTACGGCGCGCTCAGGTCCGTGCGAGCCTCCGCGCTGATCCTGATGAACATTCCCTTCGCCATGGTCGGCGGGGTGATCGCCCTGGCTATGGCGCGCGAATATCTGTCGGTGCCCGCCTCTGTGGGGTTCATCGCGCTGCTCGGCATCGCGGTGCTCAACGGACTGGTGCTGGTCTCCTATCTGCGTCAGCTCCGCGAGGAGGGCCTGCCGATGGTCGAGGCGGTTCGACGCGGGGCCGAGCGTCGGCTGCGGCCGGTGCTGATGACCGCCACCATCACCGGCTTCGGCCTGGTGCCGCTGCTGTTCGCCACCGGGCCCGGATCGGAGATTCAGAGGCCGCTGGCCATCGTGGTGATCGGCGGCCTGATCACCTCGACCCTGCTCACCCTCGTCCTGCTGCCGATGCTCTACGAGCGGTTCGGCGAATCCCCCCTGGAGGCGCGCGCGTGAGGTTCCTGCTGCTGATCGGCGCGTCGCTGCTGGCGCTGGGGCCGGCGTCCGCCGCCCTGGCGCGCGATGCGATCCTGCCGCCGCCGGAGATGGTCGACGCCTTGCTGGCCGACCATCCGCAGGTGGCGGCGGCCGAGGCGCGGGTGCGCGCGGCCGAGGCGCAGGCGCGCGGCCTCGCCGCCGGTCCGCACGAATTCGAATTGAGCGGCGGATACACCCGGCGGGACACCCGCCTGGAAGGTATGTTCGACGAGTTCGACGCCACCCTGCAACGCGGCGTGCGTCTACCCGGCAAGGCGGCGCTGGACCGGCGCGCGGGCACGCTCGCCGTCGAGGTGGCCCGGCTGAGCCGGGACGAGACGCGGCACGAAACCGCCCTGGCCCTGGCGGACCTCTGGTTCGACTGGCTCGCGGCCGCGGCAGAAGCCGCGGTGCAGTCCGACACCGTCGCCGGCCACGAGCGCGAAGTCGCCGCCGTCCGGCGGCGGGTGGAGCTGAAGGACGCCTCCGAACTGGACGCCGACCAGGCGACTATGGCGCTGGAATCGGCTCGCGCCGCGCTGGTCGAGACCCGTGGCCGCGCCGCGGCGGCGCAGGCGCGCCTGCAGGCGATCTATCCGGCGCTCGCCGCACCCGCCCGCGCGCCGGCGCCCCCCGCGCCGGTCCTGGTGGCCGAGGAGGCCGTGCGGCTTCGTGACCTGGCGATCACCCGCGACCATGAGGTCCGGGCGGCCGCGGCTGAACTGGAGCGGCAGGAGGTGCTGGCGCGGCGCGCGCGGAAGGACCGTATGGCCGACCCGAGCGTGGGCGTGCGGGTGTTCAGCGAGCGCAGCCGCGATGAATGGGGCGGCGGGATTGTCGCCACCCTCCCACTCGGCGGCGCACGGCGTTCGGCGGCCGCCGACCAGCACCTGGCGGAAAGCCGGGCGGCGGCGGCGGAGTTGGCC
>JAEYTM010000210.1 GCA_023434015.1 Pseudomonadota bacterium
GTGCTGGTGGTCGACGACCGTTCGACGGATTCCTCGCGCACCCTGGCGGCCGCGGCCGGGGCGACGGTGATCGCCGCCGAGGCGCCCGGCTATGACGGCGCGCTGGAGACCGGCCTGCGCGCCGCCCACGCCCGGGGCTATCCCTATGTGGTGACCATGGACGCCGACGGCGAGCACGACCCGGCGGTCCTCGCCGACTTCGCCGCCGCCTTCGAGGCCGGCGCGCCGCTGGTCTGCGGGATCCGCCCTGAACCGCAGCGGATCGCCGAATACGCCGTCGCCTGGGACGGCCGCCGCCGGTTCGGGATCGACGACCTGCTGTGCGGCATGAAGGGCTACAGCCGGCCGGTGCTGGAGGCCTGGATCGCCTCCGGACGGCCGCTGCACGTCAATATCACGCCGGCGGTGCTGTGGCGGCGGGCCGGCGGGGCCATGGCCCAGGTGCGGGTCACCGGCGAGCGGCGGGTCGGGCCGACCCGCTTCGGCCGGGCGCTGGCGGCCAACCAGGCGATCCTGAAGGCCTATCTCGCGGCGGTGCGCGGATGAGGATCCTGACCATCCTGCAGGCGCGGATGAGCTCCACCCGCCTGCCGGGCAAGGTGCTGAAGCCGCTGGTCGGCGCGCCGATGATGGCCCGGCAGATCGAGCGGCTGCGGCGCAGCCGCAGGCTCGGCGAGCTGTGCGTCGCCACCAGCACCGACCCCGGCGACGACGTGGTCGAGAGGGTGGCGGCGGAACTGGGCTGCCTGACCCACCGGGGACCGCTGGCCGACGTGCTGGCCCGCTACGCCGGCGCGCTGCAGGCGCACGGCCCGGCGGACCATGTGGTGCGGGTCACCGCCGATTGCCCGCTGACCGACTGGCGGGTGATCGACCAGGTGATCGAGCTGCATCTGGCGAGCGGAGCGGACTACACCTCCAACACCGTCGAGAGGACCTACCCCAAGGGCCTGGACGTGGAGATCGTGAAGGCGCCGCTGCTGCTGACCGCCGCCGCCGAGGGCCACGACCCCTATGAGCGCGAGCACGTCACGCCCTTCTTCTATCGCCGGCCCGAGCGGTTCCGCATCGCACAGCTGACCCAGGGCGTGGACCGCAACCTGTGGCGCTGGACGGTGGACACGCCGGCCGACTTCGCCTTCACCGACTTCGTCTATCGGCGGCTGTACGCGGTCAATCCGGCCTTCCTGAGCGAGAACATCGAAGCCCTGCCCGGCCACGACCGCACCGACCCGGACGACCCCGGAGCGTCCCGGCCACCCGACCAAACATAGCTCGACGAACAGGAATCGGTCTAGCGAAGGGGGTCGATCGCATGGGGGCGGAAGATGACCTTCGAAGACTTCGTCCGTCGTCGGGAGGCGGAGCGCACCTGGGCCTACGCCAATGGCTACAACGACGGCGACCCGGCGACGAACGGCGAATACGCCTGCCTTGACCTGCTGCTGGCCGAGGCGAGCCTGTTCATCGACGTGGGCGCCAACGAGGGGCTGTTCATCGAGCGGGCGGCGAGGCGCGCCAGCCCACCGGCGATCCTCGCCTTCGAGCCCAACCCGGCCCATGCGGAGGGCCTGCGCGCGCGGCTGGCGCCGGCCGGCGGGCGGCTGGAGGTCGTGGCGCTGAGCGATACGCCGGGGACCGCCACCCTGCACATCCATCCGCAACACCACGCCACGGCCAGCCTGACCGACCGGCCGCGGATGTCACCGCGCTTCCGGGCGGAGATGCGCAAGGTCGAGGCGCCGGTGCGGCTGCTCGACGACTACCGGAATGAGCTGTCGGGCGGCGGCAAGCTGGTGCTGAAGATCGACGCCGAGGGCTATGAGTTCCCGGTGATGCGCGGCGCCAGAGGCCTGCTCGAAGCGGCGCCGGCCGCCGCGGTGATGTTCGAGCATTCCTTCGCCTGGCTGGAGACCGGCGAGTCGCTGCTGGACTGCTTCCAGTTCTTCGACGCCCTGGCGTTCGACCTCTTCCGCATCCTGCCCTTGGGGCTGGAGCACGTGCGCTTCTTCACCAACGAGATGGAGCGCGCCCAGTACTGCAACTATGTGGCCGTCAGGGGCCTCGACGCCGGCCGGGGGAACGCCGCGCCGCTGCCGACGCCCTACGGCGAGACTACGCTGCGGCGGTTCGCCTGAGGGTTTACTTGCCGTCCAGCATGGCCAGCAGCTCCGGCCCGCGCAGCCACTCGTCGTTGGTGTCGCTGGAGTAGGAGAAGCCCTCGTCCAGCGGCGGGCCCTTCTGCGGCCGGCGGGCGTAGTCCACGAAGGCCGGCTGGATGGCGTAGCGGTCGCCGAGATCGACGCTGTTCCGCGCGTCGTCCTGCGAGATCATCATCTCGTGCAGCTTCTCGCCGGGGCGGATGCCGATGACCTTGATGCTGGCGTCCGGGGCCATGGCCGCGGCCAGATCGGTCATCTTCATCGAGGGAATCTTGGGCACGAAGATTTCGCCGCCACGCATCAGCACCAGGGACGAGAGCACGAAGTCGACGCCCTGGTTGAGGGTGATCCAGAAGCGGGTCATGCGCGGGTCGGTGATCGGCAGCTCGCTCGCCCCCCGGGCCAGCAGGCGCTGGAACAGCGGGGCCACCGACCCTCGCGAGCCGACCACATTGCCATAGCGGACCACGGCGAAGCGGGTGCCGATGTCGCCCGAGAGGTTGTTGGCCGCGACGAAGGTCTTGTCGGAGGCCAGCTTGGTCGCGCCGTAGAGGTTGATCGGGTTGCAGGCCTTGTCGGTGGACAGGGCCACCACCTGCTTCACCCGGTTGGACAGGGCCGCCCAGACCACGTTCTCGGCCCCCAGGACATTGGTGTGGACGCATTCGGACGGGTTGTACTCGGCCGCCGGCACCTGCTTCAGGGCGGCGGCGTGGATGACGATGTCGACCCCGCGGAAGGCCAGGGTCATCCGCTCGCGGTCGCGCACGTCGCCGAGGAAGAAGCGCATGCAGGCCAGCTTCTCCGGCGGGAACATGTCGGCCAGATCGACCTGCATGTCGTACTGCTTGAGCTCGTCGCGCGAGAAGACGATCAGCTTGCGCGGGCTCCAGCGGGCCAGCACCGTCTCGATGAACCGCCGGCCGAATGAGCCGGTGCCGCCGGTGACCAGGATCACCTTGCCGTCGAGATCGAGGTTGGTAGGTGCGAAATCCCGCAAGGCGGCGCTCCGTGTCCGAATCGTGCGCCGGCACTGTCGGACGCGCCGCGTAAAGAGAGCGCTAACCCTGCCGCGGGCATATTCCGGGCATGGACCGCCGCGCGTTTCTGGCCCTGGCCGCCTCCGCCGCCCTGCCGGCCGCGATCCGGCCGGACGGCGCGCGCGCGGCCGGCGGCGGCGAGGCGAAGAAGACCGCCGGCGGCGCCAGCTACCTGCCCATCGCCCCGCTCACCGGCACGACCAGCAAGGGCGGCGGCCGCCGCGGCGTGCTGAGCGTCGAATGCGGCCTCGACGTGCCGGACGGCAAGCTGCGCGCCCGGGCCGAGGCGTCACTGCCGCGGCTGCGGGCCGCCTATGTCCAGACGGTGATGACCTATGCCGCCGGCCTGCCGGTCGGCGCCCCGCCGAACGCCGACTTCCTGGCGCGGTCGCTGCAGCGCCAGACGGATTCGGTGCTGGGCAAGACCGGCGCCCGGTTCCTGCTCGGCGCCGTGCTGGTCAACTAGCTCACATCGCGCTGATGCCGCCGTCGAGCTTGAGTTCGGCGCCGGTCATGAACTTGCTTTCGTCCGAGGCCAGGTAGACGACCGCGTTGGCGATGTCGGCGGGCTCGCCGATGTGGCCGACCGGGATCTGCCGGCCGAGCTTGGCCTCGGCCTCCTCCTTGCCGAACCGCTGGCGGACCGGGTCGAGGATCGGGGTGTCGATATAGGTCGGGTGGATGGAGTTGGAGCGGATCTCCAGCCCCTGTTTCGCGCAGTGCAGGGCGATGCCCTTGGACAGCAGCCAGACCGCCGCCTTGGAGGCGTTGTAGGCCGGGGCGTTGTGGGCGGCGATCAGGCCGGCGATCGAGGAGATGTTGACGATCGAACCGGGCTGGTGCTGGCGCATGTACTTCAGCGCGTGCTTGGTCCCGAGGAACACGGAATCGACGTTGACCGACATCACCTGTCGGAAATCCTCCAGGCTCAGGCTCTCGATGTCGCCGCCCCGGCTGATCCCCGCGTTGTTGACCAGCACCGAGATGCCGCCCATCGCCTCGTCGGCTTCCTCCAGGGCGAAGATCCACTGATCTTCCCTGGTGACGTCGAGCGGGAAGGCGAAGGCGGTTCCGGCGCCGTGGGCGGCGTCGATCTCCGCCGCTACCGCCCGGACCCCGGGGTGATTGACGTCGGCCAGGGCGACCCTGGCGCCCTCCGCCGCCAGGGCGCGGGCCATGGCCGCCCCCAGGCCCTGGGCTGCGCCGGTGATGAAGGCCTTCTTGCCCGCGACCCGTCCTGGCATCCCGCGTCCTCCCTGTCCGGCGGGCCCTAGCACCCGCCCATCGCCGCCGCGGCCTCGTCCATGAACGCCGCCAGGGTCACGTCGAGTTCGGTGACCCCGTCGGCGTCGTGGGTGGCCAGGGTGACCTCGACCCTGTCGTAGACGTTGAACCACTCGGGGTGGTGGTCGAGCTGTTCGGCCCGCATCGCCGCGCGGGTCATGAAGCCGAAGGCGGCGTTGAAGTCGGCGAAACGGAAGCTCCGGCGGATCGCGTCGCGGCCGCCCGCGGCTAGGCTCCACCCCGGCAGGCGGGCCAGGGCCGCGGCGGCGCCGATTTTCGCGGGTCTGGTCACAGCCTCGTCTCCCTGCCGAACGCGCGCACCTCGCCGGAGCGCTCTGGAGAGCCATGCCGGGACGTGCAACTAAGGGCCATGCGTCCGGATCGCCTTCCCGCGCCCTTGAGGGCCGCCATCTTCGCCGCCGCGGTCGCAGTCCTGCTCTGCGTCTCGCTGGCGCCTGCCGAGACCCTGCCGGGGACGAGCGTCTCCGACAAGGTCCAGCATGCGCTGGCCTGGGCCGCCCTGACCGGACTGGGCCTGACCCTGGCGCCGCGCCGATGGCGCGAGGTGGCCGGCTTCTGCCTGGTGCTGGGCATCGGCGTCGAACTTGCGCAAACGACCATGGGCCTCGGCCGGCAGGGCGACTGGAGGGACTTCGTCGCCGACGCCGCCGGGGTGCTGATCGCCGTGCGCGCCACCCAGCTGATCCGCCGCCTCGCAGGTCGGCGCGAGGCCGGCGCGCCGCAAGAGACCTGAGCAGAACATCCGAGCCAGAGAGACCGCATGTCCGATCCCGCCCCCGCGCCGTTCATCTATCTGGCCGCCCCGGCCTATGGCGGCCAGGTGACCATCCACTTCATGCGCTCGGTGATGGACCTGCAGGCGGCGTGCCGCGAGCGGGGCGTCGGCCTGCACGTCGAACTGATGGGCGGCGACGCCCTGATCACCCGCGCGCGCAGCCGGCTGGCCGCCCAGTTCCTGGCCCACCCGCAGGCGACCCACATCCTGTTCTGCGACGTCGACATCGCCTTTGCGCCGAAGGACGTCTTCCGCCTGCTGGACTCCGGCAAGGAGGTGGTCGCCGCCGTGTGCCCGCTGAAGAACATCGACTGGGAGAAGGCGCGGGCCGCCGCCAAGGCCGACGTCGCCGACCTTCAGGCCGCCTCCATCGGCTATGTGGTGCGCTTCCTGCCGACCACGGACAACAGCGTCGAGGTCCACGACGGCATCGCCAGGGTGGCCTATGCCGGCACCGGCTTCCTGATGATCGACCGTCCGGCCATGCAGCGGGTGGTCGACGCCTATCCGCAGCTCAACGCCCGCATGGGCGACATGAACGACCCGCTCGCCCCCGAGGCGGTGATGATCTTCGACTGCATGATCGAGCCGGAGACCGGCCAGTACCTGTCGGAGGACTACGCCTTCTGCCGCCGCTGGCGCGACCTGGGCGGCGAGATCTGGGCCGACGTCCAGGCCCGGCTCACCCACGTCGGCCACGCCGCCTACACCGGCAGCCTGATCCAGGCGCTACGTCCCGGCTGAGGCCGCCGGGAACAATATCCCCGCCCCGCGGGTTTGGGCGGAACGGCTGGGGGCGGCCGATCAATTGCGCGTGGCCGTTGTCCGTGCCCGCCGGAGTCGCCATGCCATCCGAAACCTTCACCATCGCCCGCCACGGCGAATACTGGGGCGTCAGTTCGGGCGGCACGGTGCTGGCGATCTCGCGCAGCAAACGCGCGGCCGAGGAACTGGCCCGCTCCGCCTCGCGCATGCTGCGCCCAGGCCCCGGTCAGGGGGACGCGACGGTCCGCGCGGAGCGGCGCAGCTTCACGCGCGACTGAGCGACCAGCGACCGCAGTTAGCGCTCCCGTTCGGCGACACTTTGGGGCAACGTCGATATTGGCGGGCTCCGGCGACTCGCCCGATTCAGCAACCCCGCGCAGTCGGGGCGTCCAGGGGGGGCCATGGCCAAATCAACTGTTCCCGCCGAAGGGGACGAGGCGCACACGGTCGATCGCGACGACCGGATGGTGATCGCCGCCTCGTCCGTCGGCACCGTGTTCGAGTGGTACGACTTCTATCTGTACGGCTCGCTGGCGACCTACATCACCAGCCACTTCTTCTCGGGCGTCAACGAGACCACCGGCTACATCTTCGCCCTGCTGGCCTTCGCCGCCGGCTTCGCGGTGCGCCCGTTCGGGGCCCTGGTGTTCGGCCGGCTCGGCGACCTGTGGGGCCGCAAGAACACCTTCCTGGTCACCATGCTGCTGATGGGCCTGTCGACCTTCGCGGTCGGGCTGATGCCCTCCTACGCCCAGATCGGCGTCGCCGCCCCCGCCCTGCTGATCGTCATGCGGCTGATCCAGGGCCTGGCCCTGGGCGGCGAGTACGGCGGCGCGGCGACCTACGTCGCCGAGCACGCCCCACCCGGCAAGCGCGGCCTCTACACGAGCTGGATCCAGACGACGGCGACGCTCGGCCTGTTCCTCAG
>JAEYTM010000244.1 GCA_023434015.1 Pseudomonadota bacterium
GGCTCTTGAGCTGCGGCTTGGCGTCCGGCAGCGGCGTCTCCACCGCGAACAGCCGGGCCATCACCCGCTCGACATTGCCGTCGACGACATTGGCCGCACGGTCGAAGGCGATCGCCGCCACCGCCGCCGCCGTATAGGGGCCAAGACCGGGCAGGGCCCGCAGGCCATCCTCGGTGTCAGGGAAGACGCCGCCGTGGTCGCGGGCGATGGCCCGCGCGCAGGCTAGCAGGTTGCGGGCGCGGGCGTAGTAGCCGAGCCCCGCCCAGGCGGCCATCACCTCGCCGTCCTCTTCCGCCGCCAGGTCGGAAACCCTCGGCCAGCGGGCGGTGAACTTCAGGAAATAGGGCGTCGCGTGCGGCACGGTGGTCTGCTGCAGCATCACTTCCGACAGCCAGATACGGTAGGGATCGGCGCGATGCTCCGCGCCCGGCGGCGCCCGCCACGGCAGGCGCCGGGCGTTGGCGTCGTACCAGGCGAGGAGGGAGGCGCGCAGCGCGTCGGCGGTCACACTCCCCCTTAGCGTCATCGGGTCCGGCCGGCTATAACGGCCCCATGTTCCGGCGAACCCTGCCGTCCCCGCAAGAAGCGCTGGCCATCCTGGCGGCCAAGCGCACGCGTCCGGTCCATCGTCCGCCGCCGCCGGCCGGACGGGCCCTGAACAAGACCCTGCGTGAGTTCGACGCGAAATTCGGCCAGGGCCCCGGCGCCCTGATGGCCCGCTGGCGCGAGGTGGTCGGACCGGACATCGCCCGCCGCACCGAGCCGGTGAAGCTGGTGAGGGGCCGCAACGGCGGACCCTCCTCGCTCGAGATCCGCGTCGCCGGGCCCGCGGCCGCCCTCATCCAGCACCAGGCCCATGACATCCTGGCGCGGGTGAACCTGTTCCTCGGCGCCGAGGCTGTGCAGAAGCTGCGGATCGTGCAGGGGCCTCTGCGGGGAACCGGCGAAGGCGCGACCCCACCGCGGCGCCGCCCGGCGCCGCTGGACGCGGCGGAGGAGGCGAAGCTCGCCGCGGACCTCGCCGCCGCGCCGGACGGCAGGCTGAAGGAGGCGCTCATGGCGCTGGGACGGGGCGTTCTGAGGCGGCAGGGGCAGGTTGACTAAAAACCGCCACCGTCACATCGGCATGAGATAGATTCGCCAAGTTGAGCGGCGCGGCGGGAATCGCGCTTTAATCTTTCATTCGGAATTGCAGGAAGGTCGCCTCGATATGCTGAACCGTCGTCTTCTCGTCGCCGCCGCCGCGGTGGCTGGTCTGGCGCTCGCGGGCTGCGGCCAAGGGGGCGGGATCAGCGCCTCCGCCGACGACATGTCGATGGGACCGGCCGACGCCAAGGTGAAGGTCGTCGAGTACGCCTCGGCGAGCTGCAGCCACTGCGCAACCTTCAACAACGAGGTCTTCCCGGAGTTCAAGGCGAAGTACATCGACACCGGCAAGGTGCAGTACATCCTCAAGGAATTCCTCACCCCGCCGGAACAGGTGGCGGCGGCGAGCTTCCTGATGGCGCGCTGCGCCGGGCCGGACAAGTACTTCACGGTCCTCGACGCGGTCTACAAGAACCAGAACGAGATGTTCCAGACCGGCGACTTCCGCGGCGTGCTGCTGCGTATCGCCCAGTCGTCGGGCATGACCGAGACCCAGTTCAACCAGTGCGTCTCCGACGAGGAGGCCCTGAAGGCGCTGGACGCGCGGGTCACCAAGGCCATCCGCGACGACAAGATCACCGGCACGCCGAGCTTCTTCGTCAACGGCAAGAAGATCGCCGAGGGCGAGGTCAGCATGGCCCAGCTCGACGCGGCCATCGCCGAAGCGGCGAAGTAGCCCGATGCAGGTCCTCAGCCGCCGCCACATGCTGGTCGCCGCCGGTTCCTCGGTTCTGGTCGGCGCCGTGGCGGCCGGCGGGGCCGAGGCCCAGCCCGCGCCGGGCGACATGAACCTGGGCGACCCCAACGCGAAGGTGAAGCTGGTCGAATATGCCTCGCTCTCCTGCCCGCACTGCGCCCAGTTCCATGCCGAGGTGTTTCCGGCCCTGAAGGCCAAGTACATCGACACCGGCCAGGTCTATTTCACCCTGCGGGAGTTCCTGACGGATCCGCCGCAGGTGGCCGCCGCCGGGTTCCTGATGGCGCGCTGCGCCGGCCCGTCGAAGTATTTCGACGTGGTCGGGGATGTGTTCCGCAGCCAGCCGCGCTGGGAAACGACGTCGATCCGCGCCGTCTTTGTCGAGATCGCCCAGAAGCACGGGATGAGCGAGGCCCAGTTCGAGACCTGCCTGCGCGACGTGCCCGCCCAGCAGGCGCTGAACGAGCGCATGCGCAAGGCCGTCGAGGTGGACCAGATCACCAGTACGCCCTCCTTCCTCATCAACGGGAAGAAGGCCGACCACATACACACCCTGGCCGAGCTGGACGCGGCGATCGCCGCGGCGGCGAAGTAGGAGGGACTGCAGGCCGGTGCACTTCCAGCGGCTGCGTCTTTCGGGCTTCAAGTCCTTCGTCGATCCGACCGAGTTCCGGATCGAGCCCGGAGTCACGGGCATCGTGGGGCCCAACGGCTGCGGCAAGTCGAACCTGCTGGAAGCGCTGCGCTGGGTGATGGGCGCCAATTCCGCCAAGGCTATGCGGGCCGGCGGCATGGACGACGTGATCTTCGCCGGCGCCGCCAACCGCCCCTCGCGCAATCACGCCGAGGTGTCGTTGACCATTGACAACTCGGACCACCGGGCGCCACCGGCCTTCAACGACAATCCGGTGATCGAGGTGGTCCGCCGCATCGACAAGGGCGCGGGGTCCACCTACCGGATCAACGGCCGCGAAGTACGCGCCCGCGACGTGCAGCTGCTGTTCGCGGACGCCTCGACCGGGTCGAATTCTCCCGCCCTGGTGCGCCAGGGCCAGATCTCCGAGCTGATCGCCGCCCGGCCCCAGAACCGGCGGATGATCCTGGAAGAGGCGGCGGGCGTCGCCGGCCTGCACACCCGTCGCCACGAAGCGGAACTGCGTCTGCGCGCGGCGGAGGCCAACCTTGGCCGGCTCGACGACGTGGCGGGCGAGCTTGAAAGCACGCTGTCGCGCCTGAAGCGCGAGGCGCGGCAGGCGGAACGCTACAAGAAGCTTTCGGCGGAAATCCGCGCCCTGCAGGG
>JAEYTM010000254.1 GCA_023434015.1 Pseudomonadota bacterium
GGGGCGGGCTCTGGCGTGGGAGGGGTGATCATGCGCGCCTTGGGTCCGGGCTCGGTCTCGAGCTTTCTGAAGATCATCCTCGATGTCGTCTATGCGGCGCTGTGGATCGGTGTCGCCGCCGTCGCCCTGCTGACGCTCGCCGCCCTGCTGTTCAGCTTCAATCCCGACCTGCTGCCGAATGTGCAGATCCGTGCGGAGGCCCTGGACGAGGGCGCGCGCTGGCCGATGCTGGCCGGCGGCCTGTTCGCGGCCGGCGTCTATATGCTGGGCGTGCTGCTGATCGTCGGCTCCCTGCGCCGGATCTTCGCGACCCTGACGGCGGGCGATCCCTTCCATCCCGACAACATCCCGCGGCTGCGGCTGATCGGCCTGACCCTGGCGGCGCTCGAGCTCGGCCGCTACGCCGTCTGGGGCATCGGCGCCTGGCTGCCCTGGGTGCGGGAGGTGAGGCCCAGCTTCAGCCTCACCGCCTGGTTCTCCGTTCTTGTCGTCTTCGTGCTGGCGGAGGTGTTCCGCGAGGGCGCCCGCCTGCGCCGCGAAGCCGAACTGACCATCTGAGGTTCCGCACGATGCCGATCCGCGTACACCTGGACCGCGTCCTGCTGGAGCGGCGCATGTCGCTCACCGAGCTCGCCGACCGCGTCGGCGTGACCATCGCCAACCTGTCGATCCTGAAGACCGGCAAGGCGCGCGCGGTGCGCTTCTCCACCCTGGCGGCCCTGTGCCGGGAGCTGGACTGCCAGCCCGGCGACCTGCTGATCTACGACGCCGGCCCCATCGACGACGAGGACGACGACGAGACCTGACCGGCCCCGGCTCAGCCGCCGGCGGCCGCCCGCTGCATGGCGCAGAGGTCGGCGATGCCCTTGCGGGCCAGGGAAAACAGCGCCTCGAACTCGGCTTCGCTGAAGCCGCGCTTCTCGCCCGTCGCCTGGATCTCGACGATGTCGCCCTTGCCGGTCAGCACGAAGTTGGCGTCGGCCTCGGCGTTGGAGTCCTCCTCGTAGTCGAGGTCCAGCACCGGCGTACCGGCGAACACGCCGCAGCTGATCGCCGCCACCTGGTCGAGGATCGGGTCGGTGACGATCAGGCCCTCGTCCATCAGGTAGCGGGTGGCCAGGCGCAGCGCGACCCAGGCGCCGGTGATCGCCGCGGTGCGGGTGCCGCCGTCGGCCTGGATCACGTCGCAGTCGATGCTGATCTGCCGCTCGCCCAGCGCCTTCAGATCGACGATGGCCCGCATCGACCGGCCAATCAGCCGCTGGATTTCCTGGGTGCGCCCCGACTGCTTGCCCTGAGCCGCCTCGCGCCGGCCACGGGTGTGGGTGGCGCGCGGAAGCATGCCGTACTCGGCCGTCACCCAGCCCTGGCCCTTGCCGCGCAGGAAGCCTGGAACGCCTTCTTCCAGACTGGCGGTGACCAGCACCTTGGTATGGCCGAAGCTCACCAGGCAGGAGCCTTCGGCGTAGCGGTTGACCCCGGTTTCGAGGGTGACCGGCCTCAGCGCGTCGGTCTGGCGTTCGGACGGGCGCATGCGGGAAACTCCTCGGGTCGTCTGGTCTTGCGCGGAAAGAGGTCGCGCTTATCCTAGATCGCCAGGGTCCAGTCCATGGCCGTACTTCAGATGCATCGGCGCGAGCGCACGTGAGCAACGCCTTCCTGGCCCGCGGGCCCTCGCTCGGCGAACTCGATGAGCGCGCCCGCGAGATCTTCCGCCGCATCGTCGAGGGCTACCTCGACACCGGCGAGCCGGTCGGCTCGCGCACCCTGGCCAAGGGCGGGCTGTCGCTGTCCCCGGCCTCGATCCGCAACACCATGCAGGACCTGACCCAGCTCGGCCTGCTGGGCGCGCCGCACGTCAGCGCCGGACGGCTGCCGACCCACGCCGGCCTGCGGCTGTTCGTCGACGGCCTGCTGGAGGTCGGCGATGTCGGCGAGGAGGAGCGCCGGTCGATCGAGGCCCGCCTGCACGCTCATGGCCGCAATTACGAGGACGCCCTGAACGAGGCCAGCGCGATCCTGTCTGGCCTGGCCGGCGGGGCTGGTGTGGTCGTCACCCCGGTCCGCGACGCCGGCGTGAAGCACGTCGAGTTCGTCGCCCTGAGCGACGGCCGCACCCTGGCCATCATGGTGTTCGAGGACGGCACCGTTGAGAACCGGCTGATCCGCCTGCCGGCCGGCGTGACTCCCTCGGCGCTGCAGGAGGCCTCGAACTTCCTCAACTCGCGCCTGCGCGGCCGCACCCTGGTGGAGGCCAAGGCCGACCTCAGCCAGGAGCTGCAGAAGGCCCGCCGCGAGCTGGACGAGACCGCCGCGCGGCTGGTGGAGGATGGCCTGGCCGCCTGGAGCGGCGGCGAGGTCGAGGACCGCGCCCTGATCGTCCGCGGCCGCGCCAACCTGCTGGAGGAGCCCCAGGCCCTCGCCGACCTGGAGCGGGTCCGCTCGCTGTTCGAGGACCTGGAGCAGAAGGAACAGCTGATCGGGCTGCTGGACGGGGTGCGCGAGGGCCAGGGCGTGCGCATCTTCATCGGCGCCGAAACGCGGCTGTTCTCGCTTTCGGGTTCCGCCGTGATCGCCGCACCCTATATGACGGGGTCGCAGCGGGTGCTGGGCGCGATCGGGGTGATCGGCCCGGCCCGGCTGAACTATGCCCGGGTCATCCCGCTGGTGGACTATACCGCCCGCGTGCTGAGCCAGGTGATGAACGCTTAGCGACCAGGTAGGACATGTCCGAAGACAACATTCCCGAAGACCACGACACGCCGATCGGTGAAGCGCCGACCGACGAGATCGAGACCCTGCGGGCTGAAAATGCTGCCTTGAAGGAACAGGTGCTGCGCTTCGCGGCCGACGCCGAGAACACCCGGCGCCGGGCCGAGCGCGAGGCCAACGACGCCCGCGCCTATGCGATTCAGAAGTTCGCGCGCGACCTGCTGGGCGTGTCCGACAACCTGGCGCGCGCCATGGCCGCCGCGCCGGCGGAGGGCGCCGATCCGGCCCTGAAGACCTTCGTCGTCGGCGTCGAGATGATCGAGAAGGAGCTGCAGGCGGCCTTCGAACGCAACGGCCTCAAGCGAATCGACCCGGCCAAGGGCGAGAAGTTCGACCCCCATAAACACCAGGCGATGATGGAGCAGCCCGGGACGGACGTCGCGCCCGGCGCGGTGATCCAGGTGCTGCAGGTGGGCTACGACCTGCTGGGCCGCCTGGTCCGGCCGGCCATGGTGGTGGTCGCCGCGAAGGTCGCAGGCGCCCAGGCCAACGGGTCCGATCCCTCCGGCGGCAACCCCTATGGCGGCGACGCCGGCGGCGAGGGCGCCGCAGGTGCGGGCGGATCGGTGGATACCCGCGCCTAAGCGCGTCTGCGCCCTTTCGCGGCCACGCAAATTCGCTAATGTCGCAAGTCCCTTCCAGTCGGGGGCGCCTGGCGGCTCCATTCGCCTGCGCGCATAAATAGGTCCGGGACACGACATGAAGCTGACGATCGAGCGGGCGGCGCTCCTGAAGGCGCTGGGTCACGTGCAGAGCGCGGTCGAACGCCGCAACACCATCCCCATCCTGTCGAACGTGCTGCTGTCGGCCGAACGCGACCGGCTGACCTTTTCGGCCACCGACCTGGACATGGAGATCGTCGACGAGGCCCTCGCCCAGGTGGACCAGCCCGGCCAGATCACCGCGCCGGCGCACACCCTGTACGAGATCGTCCGCAAGCTGCCCGAGGGCGCCGACGTGACCCTCAGCTTCACCGGCGAGGACCCTCGCCTGACGGTCGCGGCCGGCCGCTCGCGGTTCAACCTGCCGGTGCTGCCGGCCGGCGACTTCCCGGTGATGTCGTCGGACGGCCTCGCCGGACGCATGACCGTCGACGTCGGCGACCTGATCCGGCTGATCGACAAGACCCGCTTCGCCATCTCGGCGGAGGAGACCCGTTACTATCTGAACGGACTCTACCTTCACACGGTGGTCGAGGACGGGGTGCAGAAGCTGCGCTCTGTCGCCACCGACGGCAGCCGCCTGGCCCTGGCCGAAATGCTCTCGCCCGAAGGCGCCGAGGGCGCGCCGGGGATCATCGTGCCGCGCAAGACGGTGGCCGAGGCCCGCCGCCTGCTGGAGGACGCCGGCGAGACCGTCGAGCTGCAGCTCAGCCCGCAAAAGGTCCGCTTCGAGTTCAACGGCGCCGCCCTGACCTCCAAGGTCATCGACGGCAACTTCCCCGACTACGCGCGGGTCATCCCCCGGGACAACAACCGCGTCGTGCTGGTGGATTCCAAGCTGTTCGCCCAGGCGGTCGATCGCGTCGCCACCATCTCGGCCGAGAAGAGCCGTTCCGTGCGCATGGCCATCGAATCCGGCAAGGCCGTGCTGACGGTGCGCAACATGGAAGCCGGCCAGGCGGTCGAGGAACTGGAGATCGACTACGAGGGCGAGCCCTTCGAGCTCTCCTTCAACGCCCGCTACCTGCTGGACATCACCGACCAGATCTCCGGCGAGATGGCCGAGCTGCGCTTCGGCGGCCCCAACGACCCAGCCCTGGTCCTCGACCCGGCCGACGCGGATGTCCGCTACATCCTGATGCCGCTCAGGGTGTGAGGCGACAAAGATGCTCCCCCTCAGGGGGGAGCTGTCAGCAAAGCTGGCTGAGGGGGTTGAAGGCCGCAGATTCGGCGGCGGAAACCCCCTCCGGCGCTTCGCGCCACCTCCCCCTGGAGGGGAGGACCAAAAATCAATGCCCGTGCGGGCCTTCATAGACGCCGGGGGCAAGGCGCTCGTCCTCCGGCCCCTCGGAGCCTTCCGGCAGCACGAAGCGGCGGTCGCAATAGGGGCATTCGACGAAGGTCGCCTCGCCCATTTCCAGCCAGACGCGCGGGTGGCCCAGCGCGCCGCCCACGCCGTCGCAGGCGACCCGGCCGGACCGCACCACGATCACTTCGGGCGGCGGCAGGTTCGGGGTAAGCGCCGGGCGCGCCGGCATCGGCTCGGGGCGCATCTGCGCCGCAGCGCCCTTGTTTCGGACTCGGGGGGCCATACCAACCTCAATTCGCGGCCCCGGCTTGGCGCGGGGTCGGCGTGAGCCTAGGTATGCGACCGCGGCTTGGCCCGTCAATCGACTGGATGGATATGGATCTCCCCGACTACGCGATCGAGGCGAAGGGCCTGGTCAAGACCTACGCGGCCACCAAGACCACGCCGGAGATGCGCGCGCTCAAGGGGATCGACCTGGCCATCCCGCGCGGCTCGATCTTCGGCCTGCTGGGGCCGAACGGGGCCGGCAAGTCGACCTTCATCAACATCCTCTCGGGCCTCTGCAACAAGACCTCGGGCACGGTGCGAATCTGGGGCCGCGACATCGACCATCGGCCGCGCGACGCCCGCGCCGCCATCGGGGTGGTGCCGCAGGAGATCGCCGCCGACCCCTTCTTCACGCCGCGGGAATCCCTCGAGGTCGCCGCCGGGATGTACGCGGTGCCGAAGGCCGAGCGCCGCACGGCCGAGCTGCTCGCCGCCGTCGGCCTGGCCGACAAGGGCGACGCCTATGTCCGCCAGCTTTCCGGCGGCATGAAACGCCGGCTGATGGTCGCCAAGGCCATGGTCCACAATCCGCCGGTGCTGATCCTCGACGAACCCACCGCCGGGGTGGACGTGGAGCTGCGCAAGCAGCTTTGGGCCTATGTCCTGGAGCTGAACCGCAAGGGCGTGACCATCGTGCTCACCACCCACTACCTGGAAGAGGCCCAGGAGCTCTGCGACCAGATCGCCATCATCAACCGCGGCCAGGTGGTCGCCTGCGAGCCGACCACCACCCTGCTGCGCCGGATGGACACCCGCAAGGTGCTGGTCACGCCGCAGGAGCCGATGACCGCCGCGCCGGAGTTGGCCGGCTTTGAGACCCAGTTGCTGGCCTCGGGCGGTTTCTCGGTGGGCTACCGGACCGGCCAGTCGAGCGTCGAGCAGGTGCTGGCCGCGATCCGCGCCGCCGGCCTGCACATCCGCGACATCTCCACTGAGGACCCGGACCTGGAGGACGTGTTCGTCTCCCTGACCTACGCCGCGCCCGAGGCCGCGGACATCTAGCGGCCGTCGAGGTCGCGGATGTCGGCCCAGCGATAGGCCACCTCGTGCAGCAGGGCGCCCCCGGGGCCGGCTTCCAGCCGCGGCGCCTGCGGCTCGCCGCCGAGGTGCTCATAGAAGCCGCGGGCGCGAAGATTGTCTCGCAGCACTGAGATGGTCAGCGACCTCGCCCCGTGGGCGGCCAGAACCCGGGCGGCCTCGACCGTCAGCCGGCGGCCGAGGCCCCGGCCCTGGGCCGCGCGCAACAGTTAAAGGGTGGCGATCTCCGCATCGGCCGGCGCGCCCGGACGGGCCGCGCC
>JAEYTM010000302.1 GCA_023434015.1 Pseudomonadota bacterium
TGCTCCAGGGCGGTCATCTCGCGGCCGCGGGTCGGCGTCTCGCGGCTGTTGTAGGCGATCGCCTTGCCGTCCTTGAGCGTATAGTTGGTGACTGTCTCCACCACCTCGGAGTCCTTGTTGAAGGTGATGGCGGTGATGTTGCGGGCGGTCACGTGCGGCCGGCGGAAGGCGATCCGTTGCTTAACCTGGTTCATGTAGAACCAGATGTCCGGGTCGAAGGTGGACTGCACGGAGGGCGAGCCCAGCTTGCCGCGCACCGTCGACTTGGTGTCGGTTCCGATGACCACGTCCTTGGGGTCCGACTCGATGGCCTGGAACCCGGAGTAGGTGGTGATCGGCGCGCAGGCGCCCAGGCCGGCGAGGGCTGCGCCCATCAGGCCGACGGCGATGGCGGTGGAGGCGGCGCGACGAAACATGTGCGGATGCGGTCCGTTCTCTTGGCTGAGGCTTTGACCTATCGCTGGCCGCCCCTTAGTTCAATCACGCCTTTAGCCTCCGCTTCTGGCGAAATCGAGGCCGCTTATGCTCCAACGTCTGTTCCGTCCGAGGCCCGCGCAGGCGGCTGGCCGCGCGCTCTACGCCTCGGTCGTCGAGCAATCGCGCCAGCCCGCCCTCTATGAGAGGCTCGGCGCGCCGGACACGGTCGAGGGCAGGTTCGAGGTCTACAGCCTGCATGTGGTGCTGCTGCTCGACCGCCTCAGGCGCCAGGGCGATCAGGCCAGCGAGACCTCGCAGGTGCTGTTCGACACTTTCGTGAAGGCGCTGGACAACGCTCTGCGTGAGATGGGTGTGGGCGACCTTTCGGTGGGCAAGAAGATGCGCAAGCTCGGCGAGGCCTTCTACGGCCGGGCGAAGTCTTACGAGGACGCGTTCGCCGGTCTCCCGCAGACCGGGCAGTTGGAGGCGCTGATCGCGCGCACGGTCTATGCCGAGGCCGACGCCGGACGCGCGGCCGGGATGGCGAGCTATGTAATCGGCCAGCGTGAAGCCCTGGCGGCGCAGCCGCTGGAAGCCCTGCTCGAAGGGCGCGTCGATTGGAGGGCCGCATGACCCAGCCCTGGAGCCGCGTGCTGGCGCTGCACGAACTGGCGCGGGGGCCGGTGACGCTGGACCTGGAGCCCAGCGCCGACGAACGCGCGGCCATCGCCCGCCTGCTCGGGTTGAAATCGCTCGCGGCGCTGACCGCCCGGGTGACGGCGAGGCCCTGGTTCGACGGCGTGGAGCTCACCGGCCGCTTCCGGGCGACCGTTGAACAGGTCTGCGGGGTGAGCCTTGATCCGTTCGAGCAGCCGGTCGAGGGCGTGATCGAGCTGCGCGCGGTTCCCGAAGGCAGTCCGCACGCCGCGACCGAAGAGGGCGGCGAGGTCGATCTGGACCTCGAAGCGCCCGATCCGCCTGACATGCTGGAGAACGACGCCATCGACGTGGCGGCCTATGTGCTGGAGCATCTGGCGCTGGAGATCGATCCGTTCCCCCGCAAGCCCGGCGTGGAATTCGAGTTCAGCCCGCCAGCGGAAGAGGAGTCGCCTTTCGCGGTGTTGAAGAAGCTGAAGGATTCTGGAAGCTAGGTTCCTGTCCGGGGCGTTTGCTTCCGCCGCCCCGGGAGGCGTATCGTCAAACGCGATTCCGGCGCCTGTTTCGCCGCGTTGGGACCCGGTTCGGTGCGCAAGAACGAACCCATTGATGGACATGTGGACGTTCGACGGCCCAGACCGTCGTGGCCGCCGAAGGATCATACCGCCGCTTGACCCAACCGCTGGTGATTTCAATCGACGCCATGGGCGGAGACCACGGGCCGTCCGTGGTCATACCGGCCGTCGTGCGCGCGCTGCAGATGCTCCCGCCCACGGTGCAGTTCCTGCTCCATGGCGATGAGAACGCGCTGACGCCGGAGCTGGCGAGGCATAAGGACATCGCCGGCCGGACCCGGGTGCGCCATGCCGAGCGGGTCATCGGCATGGATGAGAAGCCCGCGCAGGCGCTGCGGCGCGGCAAGGGCACGTCGATGTGGAACGCCGTCGAGGCGGTTCGGTCCGGTGAGGCGGTCGCGGCCCTGTCGGCCGGCAACACCGGCGCCCTGATGGCCATCTCCAAACTGATCCTGCGGATGAGCGCGGACCTGGAGCGCCCCGCGCTGGTCGCCAGCGTGCCGACCGGCCGCTCCGTCACCACCTTCCTCGACGTCGGCGCCAACGTCGATTGCGACGCCGAGCGGCTGGTCGAGTTCGCCATCATGGGCGAGGCCTTCCATCGCGCCGCCCACGGGGTGTCGCGGCCGACGGTCGGCCTGCTGAACGTCGGCTCGGAGGAGATGAAGGGGCACGAGGAGGTCCGTGAAGCCCATCGCGTGCTCCGCGAAGGCCGGCTGGACCTCGACTATCGCGGCTTCGTCGAAGGGGACGACCTGACCCGGGGCGCGGTGGATGTGGTGGTCACCGACGGCTTCACTGGAAATATCGCGCTCAAGGCGATGGAGGGCGCCGCCCGGTTCATCACCGGCGAACTGCGCACCGCCCTGACGTCCAGCCTGGGCGGGACCCTTGGCGCGGTCCTGGCCCGTCCCTCGCTGCACAAATTCCGCGAGCGGCTGAGTCCGCCGCCGGCCGCGCCCCTGCTGGGGCTCAACGGCATCGTGCTGAAGTGCCACGGCGGCGCCAGCGACCGCGATTTCGCCCAGGCGCTACGTGTCGCAGCGGACCTGGCGCGAAGTGATTTCGCCGCCGAGATCGAACGCAATATGAGAAAGCTTCCGGCGGCGCTCGCCGAAACGAGCCCGCCGCCTGCCGCCGATGGAGCCGCCTGAGTTGTCCAAGGTCCTGCGGAGCGTAGTCACGGGCGTCGGCGGCTATCTGCCGGATGAAGTGGTCACCAATGACGATCTCGCCCGGATCGTCGACACCTCGGACGAATGGATCGTCGAGCGCACCGGAATCCGGCGCCGCCACAAGGCCGCCGACGACCAGCCGGTGTCCGATCTCGCGGTCGAGGCGGCGCGGCGCGCGCTGGAGGCCGCCGGGCGCACGCCGGCCGATGTCGACCTGATCGTGGTGGCGACCACCACCGGCGACATGACCTTCCCGGCGACCGCCACCATCGTGCAGCGCAAGCTCGGCTGCCCGGTGGGCGTCGCCTTCGACGTCCAGGCCGTATGTTCGGGTTTCGTCTACGCCCTCTCGGTGGCCGACGGCTTCGTCGCCCGCGGCCGTTCGAAATGCGCCCTGGTCATCGGGGCCGAAGCCATGACCCGCCTGATGGATTGGACGGATCGCGGCACCTGCGTGCTGTTCGGCGACGGGGCCGGCGCCGTGGTGGTCGAGCCGCAGGAAGGCGAGGGGACTATCGCCGACCGCGGCCTGCTGGGCTTCGCGCTGCGAGCCGACGGGACCAAGCAGGACCTGCTCTATGTGGATGGCGGCGTCTCCACCACCGGCGAGATCGGCAAGCTGCGGATGCAGGGCAACCAGGTGTTCCGCCACGCCGTGGTGAACATCTCCGAGGCGATCAACGCCGCGGCCGCCGACGCCGGTATCGAGGTCTCCAGCGTCGACTGGTTCATTCCCCACCAGGCTAACCTGCGCATCCTGGAGGGCGTGGCGCGCCGCTGCGGCATCGACGAGGCCAAGGTGGTGACCACGGTGGGCGAGCACGCCAACACCTCGGCGGCCTCCATTCCGCTGGCGCTGTACGTCGCCGTGCAGGATGGGCGCATCAAACCCGGTCAGCTGCTGCTGCTGGAAGCCATGGGCGGCGGCCTCACCTGGGGCGCCTGCGTCCTGCGACTCTAACGGTTAAGGACACCCGCTAATCTGGCCCTTGAAGTCTTTGACCTGATAGGACAATCAAGGCACGGTGAAGTTGGATGCGACGGGGACGGGCGACCGGATGAAGGGCGCGACTGTGACCAGGGCCGATCTGTGCGAGGCGGTCCACGAAGAGGTGGGCCTGACCCGCCAGGACTGCGGCGAGCTCGTGGAGCGCGTGCTGGAGCTGATGGCCGGCGCGCTTGAGAAGGGCGAGCAGGTCAAGCTCTCCGGCTTCGGCGTCTTCCAGGTGCGCGCCAAGAACGCCCGCATGGGCCGCAATCCCAAGACCGGCGAGCCGGCGGCCATCGAGCCGCGCCGCGTGATCGGCTTCCGGGCGTCGCAGGTGATGAAGGCGCGGGTCGACCGCGCTCTGTCGCGATGAGGACGCCCTAAGTCGTGGCCAAGGGCCCGGAAGCCTTCCGGACGATCTCCG
>JAEYTM010000313.1 GCA_023434015.1 Pseudomonadota bacterium
CCGACGAGTGGTTCGAGAACAACGAGACGATCACGGTCTATGGCGCCGAGGCCAGGATCACGCCGCCGACCCAGCTGATCCTGTCGAAGATCTTCATCCAGGACCGCTACCGCTACGACGGCGCCGACGTGGCCCATGTGTTCCTGAGGGCCAGCGATCGCATCGATTGGCGCCGGCTGCTGCGCTACACCGAGCCCTACTGGGAGGTGCTGCTGACGCACCTGCTGAACTTCCGGTTCATCTATCCGACCGAACGCGACGTCATCCCGCGCTGGGTGATGGAGGAACTCACCGGGCGGCTGCAGGCCCAGGTCGGCCTGCCCGCTGCGCGGGTGAAGGTCTGCCGCGGCCGCCTGTTCTCGCCGCGCGACTACGTGACCGACATCACCGAGTGGGGTTTCGCCGACGTGGTCGGCAAGGGGCTGGAGGAACGCCATGAGCCTATCGCCTGATCAGGCGACGCCCGCCGCGCCCTCCGGCCCGCTGAAGGTGGCGGCGCTCGGCGACCTGCACGTCGGGGAGAACCATGTGCAGCCGTACCGGGACCTGTTCTCGCGCATCAGCCAGGAGGCCGACGTCCTGGTGCTGTGCGGCGACCTGACCAACTACGGCAAGACGCCCGAGGCCGAGATTCTCGCCGAAGACCTGCGCGTCTGCACCATCCCGGTAGTGGGAGTCCTGGGGAACCACGACTACGAGTGCGGCCAGCCGGAGGAGGTCAGTCGCATCCTCCACCAGGCGGGGCTGAAGCTGCTCGACGGCGAGGCCTATGAGATCGACGGGGTGGGGTTCGCAGGAGCCAAGGGGTTCATCGGCGGCTTCGGCCGCCACATGCTCAGCGCCTTCGGCGAACCCTCGATCAAGGCCTTCGTCCAGGCCGCGGTCGACGAGAATCTGAAGCTGGAATCCTCGCTGCGCATGCTGCGGACCGACCGGATCATGGTGGTCCTGCACTACGCGCCGGTCATCGAAACCGTCATCGGCGAGCCGCCGGAGATATTTCCCTTCCTGGGCTCCGCCCGCATGGGCGAGACCATTGACCGGTTCGAAGGCGTGCGGTGCGTGGTGCACGGCCACGCTCACCGTGGCGCGCCAGAGGGGCGCACGCCCGGCGGCGCGCCCGTCTACAATGTCGCCCGGCCGGTGCTGAACCGGGATCTGGGGATCGAGTACGCCCTGATCGATCTCTGAGCCGCTAGACCACCGCCTCGACGCCGCTGCGCCGCAGCTGCTCCCTGAGATCGGCCCGCAGCCGTTCCAGGCCGTCAGGGTGCACCGCCTCGCAACGCGCGGTCAGCTTGGCCTCGGTGCCGGACGGGCGCAGCAGCCACCAGCCGTCCGGCCTGTCCACCCGCAGGCCCAGGGCCGGATCGAAGGCGCCGCCCTCTCCCGCCAGCCGAGCGGCGA
Organism: Pseudomonadota bacterium; assembly: GCA_023434015.1. GTDB lineage: Bacteria > Pseudomonadota > Alphaproteobacteria > Caulobacterales > Caulobacteraceae > Phenylobacterium. Next base: position 1,408 of record JAEYTM010000313.1, read on the forward strand.
CCTCGTCGACCACCGCCGCCTTGCGCGCGTCCGGACAGGGAATGCGCAGTTCCGGGGTGGCGTAGCTCGGCGGCAGGCTGTCGCGGAAGGCTGCCAGGCCCCCCGGCAGGCCGGAGATGGCCAGGAAGGTGCGGATCGCGGCGTAGACCGCGTCATCCACTCCGCCCCAGGCGTCGGCGAAGAACATGTGACCGGAAAGCTCGCCACCCAGCAGCGCGCCCTCGCGCTCCATCGCCTCACGCACCAGCACATAGCCGGAGGGCGACACCACGCAGCGCCCCCCCGCCTGCCGGACGCCGTCGAACAGCACCCGACTGCACTTCACGTCCCCCACCACCGTGGCTCCTGGGTGGCTGGCCAGCAGGTCGCGGGCGAGCAGCAGCAGAAGTTCGTCGGCCCACAGGACCCTGCCGCGCGCGTCCACCACGCCCAGTCGGTCGCCGTCACCGTCGAAGGCCACCCCGAGGTCGAAGCCTTCGGCGACCACCATCTGGGCGAGTTGCTCGAGGTTGGCGGGGTCCGTCGGATCGGGGGCGTGGGCCGGGAAGCGTCCGTCCACGGCGGCGTTCAGCAGGCGATGGCGCCCCGGCAGATAGGGCGCTACCCGCTCGACTACCGGACCGGTCGCACCATGGCCGCAATCCCAGACGACGCTGAGCGGCGCCATGCCTTCGGCCGCCCTCACCAGCTTCTGGGCATAGGAATCGATGACGCAGATGCGTCGGGCCGAGCCGCAGGGCTCATGGCGGCAGGGGCCGTCCACCAGCGCCTTCAGGCGCTCGCCATGCACCCGGGTCTCGCCCAGCAGGATCTTGAAGCCGTTTTCGGCGGCCGGGTTATGCGATGCGGTGACCATGATGGCGCCGTCGAGGCCGAGTTCGCGGACCGCGAAGCCGAGCATCGATGTGGGGCCGAGGCCGATCCGCTCCACCCGCAGGCCGCCATCCATAAGGCCCCAGATGAGCGCCTGTTCGAGGCTCGGGGAACTCAGCCGCCCGTCACGCCCGACTCCGATCCTGGAAATCCCCGCATCGCGCGCCGCCGTGGCGTAGGACAGGCCCAGCGAATAGGCGCCGGCCCGGTCGATATCGCGTCCGGCGACGCCGCGGATGTCATAGGCGCGCAGCGCTCGCGAACCGATACGGCCGGCTGGCGGCGCGCCAAGGCCGCCCGCCCGCCCCGCGGCGGCGGTGTCGATCATGTGCTCGACAGCCCCAAACGTCATCGCCCGTATCCCAGGGAGGCGCCACGCGAGTCGCCTCCTCATCCCGCAATGGTCGCGGGGGGCAGCTTGTTCCAGCCCGGCAGGTGCTGGCACTTCAAGACTCCGTTAGGGCGGGCCCGATCAACGCGGAAGCTTGGAGTCGCCCATCAGATAGGCGTCGATCGCCTGGGCGCACTGGCGGCCTTCGCGGATCGCCCAGACGACCAGCGACTGGCCGCGGCGCATGTCGCCGCAGCTGAAAATGTTCGGCGCCGAGGTGCGGTAGTCGGTGACCTTGGCGCGAACCGCCCCGCGCGGGTCAAGCTCGACCCCGCCCTGCTCCACCAGCCCCTCGCGCCGGGGCCCGACGAAGCCCATGGCGAGCAGCACGAGATCGGCTTTCAGCAGGAAGGCGCTGTCCTCCACCTCGCGCATCAGCATGCGACCGTCCTCGCCGGCGATCCATTCCAGCCGCGCGCATTCCAGTCCCGTCACCCGCCCGGCCTCGCCGACAAACCGGCGGGTGGTGATGGCGAACTCGCGCTCGCACCCTTCTTCGTGGGACGAGGAGGTCCGCAGGCGCAGCGGCCAGTCGGGCCAAGAGAGCGCCTTGTCCTCGCGTTCGGGCGGACGCGGCATGATTTCGAGCTGGGTGACCGACAGCGCCCCGTGACGGTTGGAGGTGCCGATGCAGTCCGATCCGGTGTCCCCGCCGCCGATCACCACAACATGCTTGCCGGCGGCGCAGATCGTCCCCTCCGGAGCGGCAAGTTCTTCCGGATCGCCGGCGTTGCGCCGGTTCTGCTGGGTGAGGAATTCCATGGCGAAGTGGACGCCGGCAAGATCGCGCCCGGCGACCGGCAGGTCGCGCGGCGCCTCGGCCCCGCCGGCCATCACCAGTACGTCGTAGTCGTCGAGAAGTCGCTGCACGGACACCGTCCTCCCGACCTCGAAGCTGGTTCGGAAGATGACCCCTTCCGCCTCCATCTGCCGGATTCGGCGGTCGATCAGATGCTTCTCCATCTTGAAATCGGGAATGCCGTAGCGGAGCAGGCCGCCGATCCGGTCCGCCTTCTCGAACACCGTCGCGGCATGGCCCGCGCGGGCAAGCTGCTGGGCGCAGGCGAGGCCGGCGGGCCCGGAGCCAACCACCGCCACCCGCTTGCCGGTGCCGCGCGGGCTGGGCTCGGGGGCGATCCAGCCCTCGTCCCATCCGTGGTCGACGATCTGGCATTCGATCGTCTTGATGGTGACCGGCGTGTCCACGATGTTCAGGGTGCAGGACGCTTCGCAGGGCGCCGGACAGACCCGGCCGGTGAACTCCGGGAAGTTATTGGTCGATTGGAGGTTCTCCAGCGCGGTCTTCCACTGGTCGCGGTAGACGAGGTTGTTGAAGTCCGGAATCTGGTTGTTCACCGGGCAGCCCTGGTGACAGAACGGAATCCCGCAATCCATGCATCGCGACGCCTGGCGCGCGACTTCAGGCCCCGGCAGAGGGCGGACGAACTCCTTCCAGGTCTTCAGGCGCAGTTCCGGCGCGTCATAGGTGCGGTCCTGGCGTTCGATCTCCA
>JAEYTM010000321.1 GCA_023434015.1 Pseudomonadota bacterium
CGCCGGGGGCGCGGGGCGGACCATCCGGCTTGCGGCCGATCTGGTCGATCCCGGACATCAGCGGCGCTTGCCGCCGCCCTTGCGCGGCGTGTTCTTGCGGCCTGCGCCGGCGCCTCTCGGACCGCCCCAGCGTGACGCGCTGGGCGGCTTGGGTCCGCCCGGACGCCGATCGCCCCGGGCGCGCATGCCCAGCCGCGGCCGCGGCGCCGTGCGGTCCGGCGGCGCGGGCTCGCTGAGCATCTCGAACAGCAGGCCGCCGGTGATCGGGGTGGCCTCCACCAGCTTGACGCTCACCGTCATGCCCAGGGGCCAGCGCGCCCCGGAGCGTTCGCCCACCAGGGCGTGGGCGCGGTCGTCGTGGACGAAATACTCGTTCCCCAGGCTGGAGACCGGCGCCAGCCCGTCCGCCCCGGTCTCGGTCAGGCGCACGAACAGGCCGAACCGCGTCACCCCGGTGATCCGCCCCTCGAACTCCGCGCCGACGCGGTCCGAGAGGAACGAGGCCACGTAGCGGTCGGTGGCGTCGCGCTCGGCGGCCATGGCCCGCCGCTCGGCGTAGGTGATCGATTCCGCCGTGTGCTTCATCTGGCTGATGTCGCGCTCGGTCAGGCCGTCGTCGCCCAGCCCCAGCGCCCGGATCAGCGCGCGGTGGACGATCAGGTCGGCGTAGCGGCGGATCGGCGAGGTGAAGTGGGCGTAGCGCGACAGGTTCAGGCCGAAGTGGCCGATGTTGTCGGTGTTGTAGTTGGCCTGCATCTGGCTGCGCAGGACCACCTCGTTGACGATCTCGGCGTGCGGCGTCTCGCGGGTGTCGGCCAGCAGCTTGTTGAATCGGTCGGTGCGCGGCGCCTCGCCCTTCGACCAGGCGATGTCCAGGGTGTGCAGGAACTCGGTCAGGGAGAGCATCTTTTCCTGGCTCGGCGTGTCGTGCACCCGGTAGATCAGCGGCGTTTTCTTGCCCTCCAGACTCTCGGCGGCGCAGACGTTGGCCTGGATCATCATCTCCTCGATCAGCTTATGGGCTTCGAGGGAGGCGCGGGGGGTGATCGAGACCACCTCGCCGTTCTTGTCGATGACGATCTTGCGTTCCAGGCTCTCGATGGCCAGGGGCGAGCGGGCGTCGCGGCCCTTCTTCATCACGCCGTAGGCGGTCCACAGCGGCTCCAGCACGCCCTTCAGCAGCGGGCGCGTCTGGTCGTCGGGTGTTCCATCGGCGGCGGCCTGGGCCTGTTCGTAGGACAATTTGGCGGCCGAGCGCATCAGGCCACGCACGAACCGGTGCGAGCGCTTGCGCCCGTCGGCGCCGAACACCATCCGCACCGCCAGGGTGGCGCGGTTCTCGCCCTCCCTCAGCGAGCACAGTCCGTTGGACAGCCGCTCCGGCAGCATCGGCTCCACCCGGTCGGGGAAATAGACGCTGTTGCCCTTCTCGCGGGCCTCGCGGTCCAGGGCGCTGTCGGGGCGGACATAGGCGGCGACGTCGGCGATGGCCACCCAGACGATCCAGCCGCCGGGGTTCTTCTCGTCGGTGTCCAGCTCCGCGTAGACCGCGTCGTCGTGGTCGCGCGCGTCGGCGGGATCGATGGTGATGAAGGGGATCTCGCGCAGGTCCTCGCGGCCCTTCAGGGTCGGCGGCTCGGCCGCCTCGGCCTCGGCCTCGGCGGCGGCGCTGAACCCAGTGGGGATGCCGTGGGCGTGGATGGCGATCAGCGAGGCGGCGCGCGGCTGATCCTCGCGCCCGACCACTTCCAGGATCTTGCCGCGCTTGGGGCCGAAACGGGTGTCGGGCGCGGCCACCTGGGCCACCACCAGATCGCCGTCGCGCAGGGCCTCGGCCTCGGGGCCGCCCAGCACCAGGCTGTCCTTCGAGCGCCGGTCCACCGGCTCCAGCCGCACTTCGCGACGGGCCTTGCGGATCACGCCCAGGACCTTGTGCGCGCTCTGGCCCAGCCGCTTGATCAGCCGCGCCTCGTAATCCCCGCTCTCCAGTCGGGTGAAGCGGACCAGCAGCCGGTCGCCCAGACCCGGCGCCTGGCCGGCCTCGGCCTTGCGGTCGGGCGCCAGCGGCACGAGCGGGGCGTCCTCGCCCTTGGTCAGGCGGACCAGCAGCTCGCCGTCCGGGTCGCGCTCGACCACGTCGGCCACGCCGACCTCGGGCAGGGCGCCGGCCTCGGCGAAGCCCCGGCGGCCGCGCCGCCCCAGCGCGCCCTCGGCCTCCAGCTCATGCAGCATCTCGCGCAGCGCGCGGCGATCCGCGCCCTTCAGGCCGAAGGCGCGGGCGATGGCGGCCTTGTCCGCCTCGCCGCTGTCGCGGAGGTATTTCATCAGCGTGTCCCGGTCGGGCAGGCCCTGGGGGACACGAGCGGCTTTGGGGGATTTGGGTCGGGCCATGGCGCTGCTTAGCACAACGCCAGCGCCGAGCAGCGGTTCAGCCGTTCGCCCCGCTCATCCACGCGACGGCGCGGACGAGCGGTGGCGTGGAATTCAGGCCTCCGTGGCCGCCTTCTTCTTGGCCGGCGCCTTCTTCGCAGCGGGTTTCTTGGCGGCGGGCTTCTTGGCTGCCGTTTTCTTGGCGGGAGCCTTGGCCGCCGCCTCCTTCTTGGGCGCGGCCTTGCGGGCGGGTTTCTTCTTGCCGCCGCCCTTGGCCTCGCGCTCGGCGATCAGCAGCACCGCCTGCTCCAGGGTGACGTCCGCGGGCTCCATGCCTTTCGGCACATTGGCGTTGGTCGAGCCGTGCTTGATGTAGGGGCCATAGCGGCCCGACAGCACCCGCACCGGGGCGCCGTCGGCCGGGTGGGCGCCCAGCTCCTTCAGAGCCGTCGCCTCGCCGCGCCGGGCGCCGCCGGCCCGCTTCTCGGCCAGCAGGGCGACCGCCCGGTTCAGTCCGACCTCAAACACCTCGTCGGCGCCCGACAGGTTGGCGTAGGTGCCTGCATGCAGGACGAAGGGTCCGAACCTGCCGATCCCGGCGAGGATCGGCTGGCTGTCCTCGGGATGCAGGCCAACCTCGCGCGGCAGGCGCAACAGGCGCAGCGCCTTCTCCAGGTCCATGTCCGGCGCGGACCAGCCCTTGGGCAGGCTGGAACGCTTGGGCTTGTCGCCCTCGCCGAGCTGCACATAGGGGCCGAAGCGGCCGACCTTCAGATAGACCGTCATGCCGGTCTCGGGATCGACGCCCAGCTCGCGGTCGCCGTTCTCGCCGGCTTCGGCGCCCTCGGCCTGGCCGATCGGGCGAGTGTAGCGGCACTCCGGATAGTTCGAGCAGCCGACGAACGGGCCGAAGCGGCTGGTCTTCATGCTCAGCCGGCCGGCGCCGCAGGTCGGGCAGGTGCGCGGATCCGAGCCGTCCGCCTTCTGCGGGTAGAGGAAGGGCGCGAGGGCGGTGTCCAGGTCGTCCAGCACCCGGCGCGTGGTGAGGCCGAGGATTTCCTCGGTCTTCGGATGGAAGTCCTTCCAGAACTCGTGGAGCAGCACCTTCCAGTCCAGCTCGCCGGCCGAGACCTTGTCGAGCTTGTCCTCCAGCTCGGCCGTGAAGTCGTAGCCGACGTACTTGAGGAAGAACTCCTCCAGGAACACGGTCACCAGACGTCCCTTGTCCTCGGGAACGAACCGGTTCTTGTCCATCCGGACGTACTCGCGGTCGCGCAGCACGGTCAGCACCGAGGCGTAGGTGGACGGCCGGCCGATGCCGAGCTCCTCCATCTTCTTCACCAGGCTGGCTTCCGAATAGCGCGGCGGCGGCTCGGTGAAGTGCTGGTCGGCCTTGGCGGCGATCACCTTGGCGCCGGCGTCTTGGCTGACCTGCGGCAGGCGACCGCCTTCCTCGTCGTCCGGATCGTCGCGGCCTTCCTCATAGACGGCGAGATAGCCGTCGAAGAGAACCACCTGGCCCGTGGCGCGCAGGCCGGTCTTTCCGTCGGCGCTGTCCAGGTCGATGGTCGTGCGCTCGATGCGGGCGCTCTCCATCTGCGAGGCGATCATCCGCTTCCAGATCAGTTCGTACAGGCGGCCGAGGTCGCCTTCCAGGCGCAGCTTGCCGGGGTTTCGCGCCAGGCTGGTCGGCCGGATGGCCTCGTGGGCCTCCTGGGCGTTCTTCGCCTTGCTCGAATAGATCCGGGCCTTCTCCGGCACATAGTCCTTGCCGTAGACCGCGCCGATCACCTGGCGAGCCTCGTCCAGCGCTTCGGGCGCGGTCTGCACGCCGTCGGTCCGCATGTAGGTGATCAGGCCGACGGTCTCGCCGCCGATGTCGATGCCCTCATAGAGCTTCTGCGCCGCCTGCATGGTCCGCTGGGCGTTGAAGCCGAGCTTGCGCGAGGCCTCCTGCTGCAGGGTCGAGGTGGTGAAGGGCGGCGGCGGCGAGCGCCGCGCCGGCTTCTTCTCGACCGCCGCGACCGTGAAGGTCGCCGCCTTGACCGCGTCGCGCGCCGCGAAGGCCGAGGTCTCGCTGGCCAGGTCGAACTTGGTCAGCCGCTTGCCGTCGTGCTTGGCGAGGCGCGCGGTGAAGGGATCGCCGCCGGCGGAGACGCTGGCCTCGACGGTCCAGTATTCCTGGGTGCGGAACTTCTCGATCTCGATCTCGCGATCGACCACCAGGCGCAGGGCGACCGACTGCACCCGTCCGGCGGAGCGCGAACCCGGCAGCTTGCGCCAGAGCACCGGCGAGAGGGTGAAGCCGACCAGATAGTCCAGGGCGCGGCGGGCCAGATAGGCGTCGACCAGCTCCATGTCGATGTCGCGTGGGGCCTTCATCGCCTCGGTGACCGCCGTCTTGGTGATGGCGTTGAAGACCACCCGCTGGACGCTGGCGTCCTTGATGGCCTTCTTCTTCTGCAACACCTCCAGGACGTGCCAGGAGATCGCCTCGCCCTCGCGGTCGGGGTCGGTGGCGAGGATCAGGCGGTCGGCGCCCTTCATGGCGTCGGCAATGTCCGACAGACGCTTGGCGGCCTTTGCGTCCACCTCCCACGACATGGCGAAGTCGTCGTCCGGCCGCACCGATCCGTCCTTCGGCGGCAGGTCGCGCACGTGGCCGTAGGAGGCCAGGACCTTGTAGTCCGACCCCAGGTACTTGTTGATGGTCTTGGCCTTGGCCGGAGACTCGACGACGACGACGTTCATGAAGCGCTGATCGTTTCCACGGGCGAAGCACCCGGTTCAAAAGAGGGCGGAAAGTGGGGGCGGCCCCAGGCGGCTGTCAACGGCCTGCGGGAGCGGCGGCCGGGGAGCCCCTAAGGGGGCTCATTCTTTCGCCACCATTCCGCCGGGCAGGAGTTCGGCCTTTCCCGCCAGAGAAAGCTCCACCAGGGCGGCGAAAACCGCTGGCGCAGGCGCGCCCGCGGCGCGGACGATCTCGTCACGCGAGACCGGGGTGGGGGAGAGCAGGGCGGCGACCCGCGCCCGCAGGCGCTCGTCCGGCTCCGGTGTCCGGCCTTCGAACCTCGCTGGCGGCGCCTCGAAGCCTCGCAGGGTCTCGATCGCCCGCAGCACATCCTCCGCGCCCTCGCACAGCGCCGCGCCCTGGCGGATCAGGTCGTTGGTTCCCCGGGCGCGCGGGTCGAGCGGCGAACCCGGTACGGCGAGCACCTCGCGGCCCTGCTCGGCGGCCAGCCGGGCGGTGATCAGCGAGCCGGAGCGCAGCTCGGCCTCGACCACGACCACGGCGCGCGACAGGCCGGCGATGATCCGGTTGCGCCGCGGGAAGTCGCGCGCCACCGCCGCGCGGCCGGGTTCGCTCTCTGAAACCACGCAGCCGGCCTCGACGATGCGGGCGTAGAGGGCGGCATGCTCAGGGGGATAGATGTCGTCCACCCCGCCGCCGAGCACCGCCACCGTGCCGGTGGGCAGGGCGCCCTCGTGCGCCGCGGCGTCGATGCCGCGGGCCAGGCCGGAGACCACCGTCAGGCCGGCCTGGCCGAGTTCCGCGGCGAGACCGCGGGCGAACCTCTGGCCGGCCGCCGAGGCGACGCGTGCGCCGACCACCGCCACCGAGGGACGGCTCAGGACCTCGGTCCGGCCGCGCGCCCAGATCAGCGGCGGCGGCGGGTCGAGCGCCGCCAGGGCCGGCGGAAAGTCGGGTTCGCAGGCCGCGACCAGCCGCGCCCCCAGGGCCTCTCCCGCCGCCAGCTCGCGTTCGGCCTCGTCCTGGCTGGGGATGGTGAGCCGGCTTGTCCGTCCGCCGCGCCGCGCCAGATCGGGCAGGGCGGCCAGCGCCAGGGCCGGCTCGCCGAAGCGGCCGATCAGCTGGTCGAAGGTCACGGGCCCGACGTTCTCCGTCCGCGCCAGCCGCAGCCAGTCGCGCCGTTGGGCGTCGGAGAGCTTTCGGATCACCCCTTCTTCGCGCCTCCTATGCGCGGTTCCTCGCCCTTCAGCAGGCGCTGGATGTTGGGGATGTGGCGCAGGTAGACCAGCACGCCCATGACCAGCGTCAGGACCAAGACCGGGCAGGGGCGGCCGAACAGCAGCGCATACAGCGGGGCCAGGGTGACGGCGCTCAGCGCCGCCAGCGATGAAATCCGGAACACCAGGGCCATGAGCAGCCAGGTCGCGCCGGCCGCCAGACCCACCGGCCAGGCGGCGGCCAGCAGCACGCCGTAGAAGGTCGCGACGCCCTTGCCGCCCTTGAAGCCCAGCCACACCGGGAACAGGTGCCCGACGAAGGCCGCGCCGCCGGCCAGGGCCGTCAGCGTGGCCTGTGCGTCCGCGCCGCCGCCTCGTGCGGCCATCCAGGCGGCCAGCACCGCCAGGGCGCCTTTGCCGCCGTCGCCCAGCAGGGTCGCCAGCGCCAACCCCTTGCGGCCGCTGCGCAGCACATTGGTCGCGCCGATGTTGCCGGAGCCGATGGCCCGCGGGTCGCCCGCGCCAGCGGCCTTCATCACCAGCACCCCGAAGGGGATCGAACCGAGCAGGTAGCCGCCGACGACGGCCGCGGCGATCAGCATCGGACTCAGATTTTCGAACATGGACGTTCCCCCTCGAACGCCGACTCCTTAGCGCGCCTCCAGCGCCTTGTCGGCGCCGTCCGCACGACGAGCCTATCAGACCGCGGCCCTGCCGCAAGAACGAAGCGAGAACTTCGACCGCGCCTCGACTGCGGCTTCGATGTCGAACCGGGCTGTCTTGGAGCCCTCGATCCGCGCGCCAAGCGCCTCCAGCCGTCGGGCATGACGGTTATAGGGTTCGAAAGGACGCGGTTCGATCGACCGCGCCTTCTGTCAGTGGCCTCCCAGCGCGCGCATCATATATCGCGGATCGGCATAGGCAGCAGCGGGTCGTGATCAGAACAAAAGAGAACCAAATTCTAGGTCTGGAAGACGGTCCTTCCGTCGACGACGGTGCGAAGCACCTTTCCCTGGAGCCGCCGACCGTCGAACGGTGAGTTCTTCGACTTGGAGATCAGCTTGTCGGCGTCGATCACCAGCGGGGCGTTCAGGTCGCACAGCACAAGGTCGGCCGGCGCGCCCTTCGCCAGCCGGCCGGCGGGCAGGTCCAGCAGGTCGGCGGGGGCGGACGTCACCGTGCGGACCAGGTCGATCAGCGGGATGCGGCCCTCGTGGTGGAAGGCCAGCAGGGCGGCCAGCAGGGTCTGCAGGCCGATGGCGCCCGGCGCGGCCTCGTCATAGGGCAGGCGCTTGTCCTCGGCCGGCGCCGGGTCGTGGGCCGAGACCACGATCTGGATCAGGCCCGACGCGATGGCCTCGATGGTCGCCTGCCGGTCGTCCTCGGACCGCAGCGGCGGGTTCACCTTGCAGAAGGTGCGGTAGTCGCCGATGTCGACTTCGTTGAACGACAGGTGGTTGATCGAGGTGCTGGCGACCACCGGCAGGCCCCGGTCGCGGCCGCGCCGGAAGCTCTCGATGGCGCCTTCGGTGGTCAGCTGGTCGACCAGCAGCCGGGCGCCGGTCAACTCGACCAGCGCCAGGTCGCGCTCAAGCATGATCTTTTCGGCGATCGCCGGCACGCCGGGCAGCCCCATGCGCGAGGCGAACTCGCCGGACGTCGCCGCCGCGCCCTCCGACAGCCAGGGGTCGGCCGGCCGGTGCGCCACCAGCACGCCGAACGCCTTGGCGTAGGACAGCACCCGCTGCATCACCTTGGAATTGACGATCGGCCGGTCGGCGTCGGTGACATAGACGCAGCCGGCTTCATGCATCAGGCCGATCTCGGCCATCCGCTTGCCGTCCGCGCCCTTGGTCGCGGCTCCGGCGGGATAGACATTGACCAGTTCGATGTCCCGCGCCCGGCGCAGGATGAAGTCCACCACCGAGGGGTCGTCGACCACCGGATGGGTGTCCGGCTGTACGACGATGGAAGTGACGCCCCCGGCCGCCGCCGCCAGGGCCGCCGACTTCAGCGTCTCCTTGGGCTCGGTGCCCGGTTCGCCGGTCTTCACGCGGATATCGACGAGGCCGGGGATCAGCAGCCTGCCGCCCCCGTCGACCGTCTCGATGTCCGGCGACAGCGAGCCGAGGTCGCCGCCCTGCGCCACGTCGGCGATGACCCCCTCGGTCACCAGCAGGGCGCCGGGCCCGTCGAAGCCGCTGGCCGGGTCGACCAGCCGGACGTTGGTGAAGGCCTGCGGACGGGGTCCCGTCATCGGTCGTTCTCCAGGCGTCCCGCCAGGGAGGTCAGCACGGCCATGCGCGCGGCCACGCCCATCTCCACCTGATCCTGGATCAGGCTGACGGCGAGGTCGTCGGCCACATCGGAGTCGATCTCGACCCCGCGGTTCATCGGTCCGGGGTGCATGACCTTCACATGGTCCGAGGCATGGGCCAGCTTCTCGCGGTCCAGGCCGAAGAAGCGGAAATATTCGCGCGGCGAGGGGGCCATGACGCCGTCCATCCGCTCGAGCTGCAGGCGCAGCATCATCACCACGTCGCAGCCGGCGATGCCGGCGCGCATGTCATGGTGGATGGCCACGTTCCAGCGGTCGGCCTGGGACGGGATCAGGGTCGGCGGCCCGACCAGCCGCACCTCGGCGCCCAGCATCTGCAGCAGGGAAATGTTGGAGCGCGCCACCCGGCTGTGGGCGATGTCGCCGCAGATCGCCACCTTCAGACCGGCGATCCGCCCGAAGGCGCGCCGCATGGACAGGGCGTCCAGCAGGGCCTGGGTCGGGTGCTCGTGCTGGCCGTCGCCGGCGTTGACCACCGAGCAGCCGACCTTCTGCGACAGCAGGCTGGCCGCGCCCGAGGACGAGTGGCGCACCACCAGCAGGTCGGGCTGCATCGCGTTCAGCGTCACCGCCGTGTCGATCAGCGTCTCGCCCTTGGAGATCGAGGACGAGCGCGGGCTCATGTTGACCACATCCGCGCCCAGCCGCTTACCGGCAAGCTCGAACGAACTCTGGGTCCGCGTCGAGTTCTCGAAGAACAGGTTCATCAGCGTGCGACCCTTCAACAGGTCGAGCTTCTTCGAGTGTTGGCGATTCAAGGCCACGAAGCCGTCGGCGAGGTCGAGGAGGCTGGCCACCTCCACCTCGTTCAGATCGGTCACGGACAGGAAATGCCGCTTGGGGAAGGGGAAGGTCCTTCCGAGGACTTCGTTCAGCCCGGGCGCCGGCGTGCTCATGAAAGGGGCCTCATAGGGGGCTTTCCGGCTTGAGGGAAGGGGTCCGTCAAAGGCCGCGCAGGCGCTCCAGGGCGCCCTGCAGAATCCAGGCGGCGGCCATCTTGTCGACCACGTCCGCCCGGCGCGCCCGGGTCATGTCGGCCTCGCCGATCAGCATCCGGTTGATGGCCATCGAGCTCATCCGCTCGTCCCAGAAGGCGATCGGCACGTCGCGCAGGCGCAGGAGGTTGCGGGCGAAGGCGCGGCTGGACTGGCAGCGCGGGCCCTCGGTGCCGTCCATGTTGACCGGCAGGCCTATGACGATCCCACCCGCGCCGCGGCTCTCCATCAGCCGGAACAGGACGCCTGCGTCCTCGGTGAATTTGGTCTTGCGGATCAGCTCCAGCGGGCTCGCCACCGTGCGCGTGGCGTCGGAGACGGCCACCCCTATGGTCTTCTCGCCGAGGTCCAGCCCGACCAGGGGCGAATAAGCCGGGGCGGCGGCGGGCAGTTCAGTGAGTTCGACGACGGCCATGTCCCCCCATAGCCGTCATCCCGGTTTTCGCGCCAGCGAAAGCCCCATCGCGGCGGTTTCCAGGCCGGTGGCGAGGGGACTGCTTGCAAAGACCGGTCGCACCCGGCTAACCCACGCGGCACGTGTTCAACAAGGGGATGGTCATGGCCATCGATGCGGCGACCGTTCGCAAGGTCGCCCGGCTGGCGAGGATCGCCGAGCCGGAAGAGAAGCTGGAGCCGCTGGCGCGCGAGCTGTCGGGGATTCTCAATTGGATCGAGCAGCTGGGCGAGGTCGACACCGACGGCGTCGAGCCGATGACCTCGGCCGTCCATGTCACCCTGCCGATGCGCGACGACGTGGTCACCGAAGGCGGCGATCCCGACGTGGTGCTGTCCAACGCCCCGAAGCGCGCGGGCGACTTCTTCGTGGTGCCCAAGGTGGTCGAGTAGCATGTCCGAACTGACCTCCCTCACCCTGAAGGCCGCCCTCGACGGCCTCAACGCCAAGTCCTTCTCCTCGGTGGAGCTGACCCAGGCGCACGTGCAGGCCGTCGAAGCCGCCCGCGCCCTCAACGCCTATGTGCTGGAGACCCCGGACCAGGCGCTGGAGATGGCCAAGGCCTCCGACGCCCGCCGCGCGGCCGGCGAGGCCGGTCCGCTGGACGGCGCGCCGCTGGGCATCAAGGACCTGTTCTGCACCAGGGGCGTGCGCTCCACCGCCGGCTCGAAGATCATCGGCGAGTTCACCCCGACCTACGAATCCACCGTCACCGCCAACCTGTGGCGCGACGGGGCGGTGATGCTCGGCAAGCTGAACATGGACGAGTTCGCCATGGGCTCGTCGAACGAGACCTCGGCCTGGGGGCCGGTGATCAATCCGTGGCGGGCGAACGGCGGCAACGCCCAGCTCACCCCTGGCGGCTCCTCGGGCGGGTCCGCCGCCGCCGTCGCCGCCGAGCTCTGCCTCGGGGCCACAGCCACCGACACCGGCGGCTCGATCCGCCAGCCCGCCGCCTTCACCGGCACAGTCGGCATCAAGCCGACCTACGGCCGTTGCTCGCGCTGGGGCGTCGTCGCGTTCGCCTCATCCCTCGACCAGGCCGGCCCGATGGCCCGCACCGTCGAGGACACCGCCATCCTGCTGAACTCCATGGCGGGCCACGACCCGAAGGATTCCACCAGCCTGCCCATCGAGACGCCGGACTTCGCGTCCTTCGTCGGCAAGTCGGTGAAAGGCCTGCGCGTGGGGGTGCCGAGGGAGTACCGCGTCGACGGCATGCCGCCGGAGATCGAAAAGCTCTGGGAGCAGGGCATCGCCTGGCTCAAGGAGGCTGGCTGCGAGGTCGTCGAGGTGTCGCTGCCGCACACCAAATACGCCCTGCCGGCCTACTACATCGTCGCACCGGCCGAGGCCTCCTCGAACCTCGCCCGCTACGACGGCATGCGCTACGGCCTGCGCGCCGACGGCGCCAACCTGACCGAGACCTACGAGAACACCCGCGCCGAGGGTTTCGGCGCCGAGGTGAAGCGCCGCATCCTGATCGGCACCTATGTGCTCTCGGCCGGCTATTACGACGCCTATTACCTGAAGGCCCTGAAGGTGCGCCGCCGCATCGCCGACGACTTCGAGCAGGCGTTCCAGAAGGTCGACGCCCTGCTGACCCCGACGGCGCCGTCCGCCGCCTTCCAGCTCGGCGAGAACTCCGACGATCCGGTGGCGATGTACCTGAACGACATCTTCACGGTGACGGTGAACCTGGCCGGCCTGCCCGGCATGAGCATCCCTGCCGGCCTGGATTCCAACGGCCTGCCGCTCGGCCTGCAGCTGATCGGCCGGGCGCTGGACGAGGGGACCCTGTTCTCGCTCGGCGGCGCCATCGAGAAGGCCGCCGACTTCCGCGCCAAGCCCCAGAAGTGGTGGTGAGCTGACGACGCCTCCCCCGCCGGACGGGGGAGGCGCGTTCGGCCTAAGCGATCTTGTCCAGCTCCGCCTGGATTTCCTTCAGCTTGGCGTCGTCGATCGCGCCCTGGCTGAGCGGCGCGACCTCGGTCAGGGTCATGTCGCTGATCTGATCGTAGTATTGCGGGATTTCCGGCAGGGCCTTCTCCAGCGCCGCCTTGGCGGCGGGGTTCTTCACCAGGTCGCCGATCCTGGTCGTCTGCACCGACAGGGCGCCGCCGGCTGCGGCGGGGGCCGGGGCAGGGGCGGGCGTCTGCGCCAGGGCGGGCAGGGCGACGAAGGCGAGCGTCGCCGCGATGAGCTGGGTCTTCATTGGTCGTATCTTCCCCGAACAAGGTTTGGTCGCGGCAAGCTGAGCGCCGATTAGCGGTTTCGCGCAAGGGGGCGCATAGCCCGGCTTCCGCTGCGGGCCGCGGCGCACTATCAAGGCGGCCATGAGCGACAAGACCAAACAGATTCAGGGCCGCACCGGTCCGTGGGAAATCGTCCTCGGCCTGGAGGTTCACGCCCAGGTCGCCTCCAACGCCAAGCTGTTCTCGGGCGCGGCGGTGGGCGCGGGCGCCGGTCCGAACAGCCAGGTCTCCCTGGTCGACGCGGCCATGCCGGGCATGCTGCCGGTCATCAACCGCCACTGCGTCGAGCAGGCGGTCCGGACCGGCCTCGGCCTGAAGGCGAAGATCAACCTCAAGAGCCATTTCGACCGGAAAAACTACTTCTATCCGGACCTGCCGCAGGGCTACCAGATCAGCCAGTTCAAGGACCCGGTGGTCGGGAACGGCGAGGTGACCGTCGAGCACGACGACGGCTCCACCTTCACCGTGCGCATCGAACGACTTCACCTGGAGCAGGACGCCGGCAAGAGCCTGCACGATCAGGACCCGGCCGCGACCTATGTCGACCTCAACCGCGCGGGCACGGCCCTGATGGAGATCGTGTCCATGCCGGACATGAGAACCTCAGAAGAAGCCGCGGCTTACGTCAAGAAGCTGAGGACGATCCTGGTCTATCTCGGCACCTGCGACGGCGACATGGAGAAGGGCAACCTGCGCGCCGACGTCAACGTCTCGGTCTGCCGTCCGGGCGACTACGAGAAGTTCCGCGAGACCGGCGACTTCGGCCATCTGGGCACGCGCTGCGAGATCAAGAACGTCAACTCCTACCGCTACATCCAGCAGGCCATCGAATACGAGGCGCGCCGTCAGATCGAGATCCTCGAGGACGGCGGGGTGGTCGACCAGGAGACCCGGCTGTTCGATCCGGGCAAGGGCGAGACCCGCTCGATGCGGTCCAAGGAAGAGGCGCACGACTACCGCTACTTCCCCGACCCGGACCTGCTGCCGCTCGTTCTCGACCCCGCCTGGGTCAAGGAAATCGAGGCCACCCTGCCGGAGCTGCCGGACGCCAAGAAGGCGCGGCTGCAGTCGCAGTACGGCCTGACCGCCTATGACGCCCAGGTGCTGATC
>JAEYTM010000329.1 GCA_023434015.1 Pseudomonadota bacterium
GGCCTCGCCCTCGACCTCGGGCGCGGGCGGCGGCGGCGGCGGCGCGTCGGCGCGCTCCTGCCGGCCGATGGCGGCGATCAGCAGGGCCACCACGACGGCGGCGTAGATCAGCCAGTCCGGCAGCCGCGGGAAGTGCATGTCAGCCTGAGACGGCGGCGGCGATGATCAGGGCGGTGGACAGCTTGGCGCCCACCAGCACGGTCGCGGCGGCCATCTCGCCTTCCTGGATGCGTTTCGGCAGGCCGCGCAGAACCACATCGACGAGCCGGAAGATCAGCAGCTGGACGATCACGGTCGCCACGCCCCACAGCCCGATCTCGATCAGGTTGGTGGAGGCTCCCAGCGACACCGAAAGCGGAATGGCCAGGCCGACCATGACGCCGCCCAGCGACAGGGCGGCGGCCGTGTTGCCGTCGCGGATCAGGGCGATCTCGCGGTGCGGCGTCAGCAGGATGTAGATGGCCGCGGCGGCGAACAGGATCAGCACCGCAATCCCGCCGTGCATCACGGTCAGCGGAAATCCCGTCGCGAACGCCTGAATCTCAGGTGACTGGATTTGTACAGGCATCACGCGCTCCCCCTAGAACTCAGCCCGTCGATAGCACGGACCATGGCGCCGGCGCATAGCCGCTAGAGGGTTTCCGCCGCCGCCCTGCGCCGGGCGCTGGCCCGCACCTTCTCGCTTTCGCTCTTCAGCTGGCCGCAGGCGGCGAGGATGTCGCGGCCGCGGGGGGTGCGGATCGGCGAGGCGTAGCCGCCACGGTTGAGGATCGCGGCGAAGGCCTCGATCGTCCCCCAGTCGGAGCACTGGTAGTCCGTCCCCGGCCAGGGATTGAACGGGATCAGGTTGATCTTGGCCGGGATGCCCTTGAGCAGCTGGACCAGGGCCCTGGCCTCGGCCGGGCTGTCGTTGACCCCCTTCAGCATGACGTATTCGAACGTCACCCGGCGGGCGTTGGACAGGCCCGGATAGGCGCGGATGCCGGCCATCAGCTCGGCCAGCGGATATTTCCGGTTCAGCGGGACCAGCTTCTCGCGCAGCTCGTCGTTGGTGGCGTGCAGCGAGATGGCCAGCATGGCCTGGGTGCGGTCACCCAGCGCGCCCAGCTCCGGAACCACGCCGGAGGTGGAGACGGTGATCCGCCGGCGCGAGATCGCGATGCCCTCGTTGTCGGCGATGATGTCGATGGCCGCCGCGACGTTGTCGAGATTGTACAGCGGCTCGCCCATGCCCATGAAGACGATGTTGGAGAGCCGACGGTCCTCCTTGGGCGAGGGCCATTCGCCCAGGTCATCGCGGGCCACCTGCACCTGGGCGACGATCTCGGCCGCCGTCAGGTTGCGGACCAGGGCCTGGGTGCCGGTGTGGCAGAAGGTGCAATTCAGCGTGCAGCCGACCTGGCTGGAGACGCACAACGCTCCGGCCCGGCCGACGTCGGGGATGTAGACGGTCTCGACCTCGATCCCCGGGGCGGTGCGGATCAGCCACTTGCGGGTGCCGTCCCGCGAGACCTGGCGCTCGACGACCTCCGGCCGGGCGACGGTGAACTTCTCCGCCAGGGCGGCCCGGGTCTCCTTGGCCACGTCGGTCATGGCGGCGAAGTCGGTCACGCCATAGTGGTGGATCCACCGCCAGAGCTGGCCGGCGCGCATGCGGGCCTTGTCCGGGCGCACGACCCCGGCCTCCGTCAGGGCGGCGACCAGCTCGGTCCGCGTCATCCCGGAGAGGTTGGTCAGCGCGGGCGTCACGGGCTGAGCCGGCGCGCGCGAAAGATCGAGGGTCACGCCCAAGGGGTGGGGATCCTTTAGTCGGCAGGCCGCGAATATAGGGGAGGGGCGGCCCGGCGCCAAACGCATGGCTTCAAACATATGTTCGACTGGGCTAGCGTCGCAGGCCACCGTCGCCGGAGCCGAGCCATGAAAGCCCTGTTGAGCAAGCAAGTCGGCGGGCCGGAGACCCTGGTCCTGGAAGAAGCGCCGTCGCCTCAGGCCGGGGCCGGTTTCGCCGTGGTGCAGGTGAGGGCCTGCGGGGTGAATTTCCCCGACGTGCTGATCATCGAGGACAGGTACCAGTTCAAGCCCGAGCGTCCGTTCGCGCCTGGGGGCGAGGTGGCGGGCGAGGTGACGGCGGTGGGCGACGGCGTGTCGCATCTGAAGCCGGGCGACCGGGTGCTCGGCAGCACCGGCTGGGGCGGGATGGCCGAGGAGATCGCCATCGATGCGGCGCGGTTGGTGAAGATCCCGGACGCCATGCCGTTCGACGAGGCGGCGGCCTTCCTGATGACCTACGGCACCAGCTACCATGCCCTGAAGGACCGGGCGGAGCTGAAGCCGGGCGAGACCGTGCTGATACTTGGCGCGGCCGGCGGCGTCGGCCTGGCGGCGGTGGAGCTGGCCAAGGCGATGGGCGCGCGGGTCATCGCCGCGGCCTCGTCGGCGGAGAAGGTCGAGCTGTGCCGCAAGCACGGCGCCGACGCGGGCCTGGTCTACGGCTGCGGGCCGTTCGACCGCGACGGCCAGAAACAGCTCGCCGAGCAGTTCAAACAGGCCTGCGGTCCGGGCGGACCGGACGTGATCTATGACGCGGTCGGGGGCGGTTACGCCGAGCCGGCGCTGCGCTCCATCGCCTGGGAGGGGAAGTATCTCGTGGTCGGCTTCGCGGCCGGCGAAATCCCGAAGATCCCGTTGAACCTCGCGCTGTTGAAGGGCTGCGACATCGTTGGCGTGTTCTGGGGCGCCTGGATGGCGAAGAATCCCCAGGCTCATGCGCGCAGCGTGGCGGAGCTGCTGGCGCTCTATGAGGCGGGCAGGATAAGGCCATACGTCTCCGAACGCTTTCCGCTCGAGCGGGCGGCCGACGCCATTCGCCGCCTCGCCAGCCGGCAGGCCATGGGCAAGGTCGTCGTGACCATCGACTGAGCGCACCAACCAACCGAAGGGAATCCGCGATGGCGGGGCGTCTGCAAGGCAAGGTGGCGGTGATCACGGGCGCGGCCTCGGGGATCGGCCTCGGCAGCGTCGAGCTGTTCGTGGCCGAAGGCGCCCAGGTCGTCGCCGCCGACATCCAGGACGAGAAGGGCGCCATGCTGGAGCAGCGCTTCGGCGGCGCGGTCCGCTACGTCCATTGCGACGTGACGCGCGAGGAGGAGATCGCCGCAGCCGTGGCGCTCGCGCAGTCGGAGTTCGGCGGCCTGGACATCCTGTTCAGCAACGCGGGCATCTCCGACGCCATGCTGACTCTGGCCGACCTGACAGTCGAGCGGTGGGAGTGGATATTCTCGATCATCGCCCGCGCGCCGGCCCTGGGCATGAAGCACGCGGCGCCGCTGATGGCCGCGCGCGGCGGCGGCTCGATCATCAACACCGCCTCGATCGCCGGGTTGCAGGCAGGCTATGGGCCCTTGGCCTACTCCTCGGCCAAGGCGGCGGTGATCCACATGAGCCGTTGCGCCGCGGCCGAACTCTCGCCGCAGAAAATCCGGGTCAACGCCATCTGCCCCGGCCTGATCGCCACCTCGATCTTCGGGGCCTCCTTCGGCATGCCGCGCGAGATGGCGGACCAGATGGCGGCCCGCATTGTGGAGAAGGCGCCGAAGATCCAGCCGATCCCGCTCGCCGGCATTCCGCAGCATGTCGCCGAGGCGGCCCTGTTCCTGGCCTCGGACGCGTCGCAGTTCGTCACGGGGACACATCTGGTGGTGGACGGAGGGATCACCATCGGCCCGCGCAACGCCTGGGACCAGGGGGCGGTCTCGCCCTTCGCGGCCCTGTTCGACGGTATGGGCGCCGGTTAGCGCCTGTCACCTAGTCCTCGGCGCGCAATCGCTCGATGGCCTGGCGCGCGGCCTCGCGGTGACGCGGCTTCAGGTTGCTGCCCACCAGGCCCATCAGGGCGGCGAACACGGCGGCGTCGTCAGTATAGCCGAGGCCGGCGATGAAGTCGGGAATCGCGTCGGTGGGCAGCACGAAATAGGCGAGGGCCGCCAGCATCATCCCCTTCGCCGCCGCCGGCGTCGCCTCGTCGCGCGCGCAGTACCAGACCGACAGGGCCTGGGAGGCGAACGGGACCTTCGAGGCCACCCGCCGCATCTTCGGCCAGAACCCTTTGGCCACCCGCTGCTCGTTCACCTTCACCACCGAGGGGACCAGGGCGCGGTCGGCCGCCAGCGGCGTCCGCGGATCGAACGCCGGGTTGACGTGGGGTGACGCTTTTTCGTGCCGGCTCATCGCGTTAAGCCTCTTGCCGAGTGCAGGTCATCTAACGGGAACGGGAGCCTAGCGTCCATGGAACTCAATTCATCCGTCGCAGCAGTCGTCACCGGCGGGGCCTCGGGCCTGGGCGAAGCCACGGCGCGGGCGCTGGCCGCCCAAGGGGTCAAGGTCGCCATCTTCGACATGAACGAGAACAAGGGCGAAGAGGTGGCGAGCGCCATCGGCGGCCTGTTCTGCAAGGTCAACGTCACCTCGGAGGCCGAGGTCGACGCCGGTTTCGAAAAGGCGCGCGCCGCCCACGGTCAGGAACGCATCCTGATCAACTGCGCCGGCACCGGGAACGCGGTGAAAACGGCCTATCGCGACAAGCTGACGCGAGAGGCGCGCCACTTCCCGCTGGAGGCCTTCGACTGGATCATCCAGATCAATCTGGTCGGAACCTTCCGCTGCATCGCCAAGTCGGCGAAGGGAATGATCGATCTGGAGCCGATGGCCGATGGCGAGCGCGGGGTGATCATCAACACCGCCTCCGTCGCCGCGGTGGACGGCCAGATGGGTCAGGCGGCCTATTCGGCGTCGAAGGGCGGGATCGTCGGCATGACCCTGCCCATCGCCCGTGACCTGATGAACGACGGCATCCGGGTCAACGCCATCCTGCCGGGCATCTTCGACACCCCGCTGATGAACGCCGCCCCGCCGCAGGTGAAGGAGGCGCTGGCCGCCTCGGTGCCCTTCCCCAAACGCCTGGGCCAGGCGCCGGAATACGCCTCGCTGGCGCTGGAGATGATCCGCAACGGCTATTTCAACGGCGAGCACGTCCGGCTGGACGGCGCCATTCGCATGCCGCCGCGCTGACCGAGGTCCTCCCCCTCAGGGGG
>JAEYTM010000047.1 GCA_023434015.1 Pseudomonadota bacterium
GGCCAGCTTGGTGGCCATGCCGCCGGTGCCGACGCCGGCCGCGGCGTTGGCGCCCCCGGCCATGGCCTCGATCTCGGGCGTCAGGCGCCCGATGCGGGCCAGGTGCTGCGCGGTCGGATCGCTGCGCGGGTCGGCGGTGTAGAGCCCGTCGACATCGGACAGCAGCACCAGCACGTCGGCGCCGATCATCTGGGCCACGCGGGCAGCCAGGCGGTCGTTGTCGCCGTAGCGGATCTCCTCGGTGACGACGGTGTCGTTCTCGTTGACCACCGGGATGACGCCGAGGTCCAGCAGGGTGTCGACCGTGGCGCGTGCGTTCAGCCAGCGGCGACGGACTTCGGTGTCGTCGCGGGTCAGCAGGACCTGGGCGGCGATCAGGCCGTGCGGTTCGAAGGCCTCCTCCCAGGCGCGCATCAGCGCCGACTGGCCGGCGGCGGCGGCGGCCTGTTTCTCGGGCAGGGTCAGGGCGCGACGACCCAGCCCCAGGCGGCGACGGCCGAGCGCCACCGCGCCGGAGGACACCATCAGCACCTGCTGGCCGCGGGCGCGCAGGCGC
This sequence comes from Pseudomonadota bacterium, assembly GCA_023434015.1. Taxonomy (GTDB): domain Bacteria; phylum Pseudomonadota; class Alphaproteobacteria; order Caulobacterales; family Caulobacteraceae; genus Phenylobacterium. The sequence goes on from JAEYTM010000047.1 coordinate 557, forward strand.
GCGACGTCGGCGGCGAAGGCAGCCAGCCGCTGGGTGTCGGCGCCGTCCTCGCCGACCAGCAGGGACGAGCCCACCTTGACGACGACGCGCCGGGCGTCGGCGAGACCGGTCATAAGCGCCCGCCGCTCAAGGCGCCCAGTCCTGGCCGCTGGCGTCGGGGTCGCCGAACTCGTCGAACACCTCGCCCTTCGCCTCGGCCTTCCGGCGGCGGACCAGGGCGTAGGCCTCGCGCAGCACCTCGACCACGCCGGTCCCGGCGACGCCGGAGATACGCCGCACGGGGACGCCGGAGGCGGCTTCCAGCTCGGCGGCCTTCTGCGCGATCGTTTCTTCGTCCAGGGCGTCGATCTTGTTCAGCGCCAGGATCTCGGTCTTGTCACCGAGCTCGTCGGCATAGGCTTCCAGTTCCTGGCGCACGGTGCGCCAGGCCTCGGCGACGTCGTCCTGGGTCCCATCGACCAGATGGACGAGGACGGCGGTGCGCTCGACGTGGCCCAGGAAACGCGTGCCAAGGCCCGCGCCCTCGCTGGCCCCCTCGATCAGGCCGGGGATGTCGGCCATGACGAAGCGTTCGGCGGTGGACAGGTCGACCACCCCCAGGTTGGGGGCCAGGGTGGTGAAGGGATAGTCGGCGATCTTCGGCTTGGCGGCGCTGGCCGCGGCCAGGAAGGTCGACTTGCCAGCGTTGGGCAGGCCCACCAATCCGACGTCGGCGATCAGCTTCAGCCGCAGCCAGATCCAGCGCTCCTCGCCCTCCTGGCCGGGATTGGCGAACTTGGGGGCCTGGTTCACCGGCCCCTTGAAGTGGGTGTTGCCAAAGCCCCCGTTGCCGCCCTTGGCCAGCCGCACGCGCATGCCCGCGTGGTCGAGGTCATAGAGGATCGTCTCCTTGTCCTCGTCCCGCACCTGGGTGCCGACGGGCACCTTTAGCACCGCGTCGGCGCCGTTGGCGCCGTGGCGGTTGCGGCCCATGCCGTGGACGCCGGTCTCGGCCTTGAAATGCTGATGGTAGCGGAAGTCGATGAGGGTGTTCAGGCCCTCGACCGCCTCGATCCAGACGTCCCCGCCGCGGCCGCCGTCGCCGCCATCAGGGCCGCCGTACTCGATGTACTTCTCCCGCCGGAACGACACGGCGCCGCCGCCGCCGTTACCGCTGCGGATGTAGATCTTGCACTCGTCGAGGAACTTCATGGTCGGATCGGTAGCCTTTTCAACGGGGGCGCATAGCACGAAACCGGCCGCAAACCCCAAGGACTGTCATCCCGGGCCGACGCGGGGCGTCGTCCGGGATGACGGCCGCGAGTTCAAGCCAGCCAAACCATCATGCGCGTCGGCACGTCCTGACCGCGCGCCTTCGACGGACGCAGGGTCACGTCGCCGGTGTAGAGGAAGCCCGCCTTGCACAGCACCTGGCCGGAGGCCGGGTTGTCGGAGAAGTGGCCGGCGACGACCAGCCGCCTGCGCCAGTCCCGTTTCACCCAGGCGAGGGTCGCGCGGACCGCCTCGGTCGCATAGCCGCGATTCCAGAACGGCCGGCCGAGCCAGAAGCCGAGCTCGGGCCGCAGGCCGTCCTTCACCTTGAGTCCCACCATGCCGACCACGCCGAACTGACGGTGCTCGATGGCGAACCTCGCCTCGGTGCGCCAGTCGCAGGTGCGGGCGCGGTCGACGAGGGCCTCGGCCTGGTCCCGGTCGTAGGGGTGGGGCATGGACGGGAGCATCCCGGCCACGTTGAAGTCGGAGGCGAGTTCGCACAGGCGCTCCGCGTCGGACCGCACGGGTCCGCGCAGCAGCAGCCGTTCCGTCACCAGGCTTGGCGTCACTTCGATGGCGCACATTTCTAAACCCTCCCGGACCCCTCTTGGCGGAGGCCCAAAAACGAAAGCGGGGAGCCCGGCTGACCGGACTCCCCGCTGAGGTTCGTCTTTCCGGTCCGCCTTTGATGGAAAGGGCGGAACCGGGGAAAGGTGGCTCCGCCTATTCGGCTGCGATCACCTGGGCCGGAACCACCGTCACGTAGGTGCGGTCGTTGCGCTTGGTAATGAACTTCACGGCGCCGGTGACGGTCGCGAACAGGGTATGGTCGCGGCCCATGCCCACGTTTTCGCCGGCAAAGAACTTGGTGCCGCGTTGACGCACGAGGATGTTGCCGGCGAGCACAGCTTCGCCGCCGAACTTCTTTACGCCGAGGCGCTGACCGGCGGAGTCGCGACCGTTGCGCGAGGAGCCGCCTGATTTCTTGTGAGCCATTGTGCTCTCCTAAACTCGCTGCAGGACCGGCCGATTACTCGGCGGCGCCTTCGTCCTTGGTCTTCTTGGCGGCGGCCTTCTTCGGCGCAGCCTTGGCTTCGCCCGCTTCGGCCTTCGGGGCGGCGGCCTTCTTGGGCGCCGCCGCCTTGGCTTCGGTCGCGGCCTTGGCGGGCTTGGCGGCCTTCGGCGCGGGCGCTTCGGCCGAGACAGGAGCCTCGAACTTCAGGTTGCGCGAACGGGCGTTGAGCTCGGCCTTGGTGGTCAGGTCGACCTTGCCGTCCCACTTCGCCGCTTCCTTGCCGCCTTCACCGGCGATCGAGGTCACGCGCAGGACGCTTTCGACCTGACGGTGGCCCTTGGTGCGGCGATAGCCCTGGCGGCGGATCTTCTTGAAGATCTTCACCTTCAGACCCTTGCGGGTCTCGATCAGGGTCGCGGAGACCGAGGCGCCGGCCACGGTGGGGGCGCCCAGGGTCACGGCGTCGCCGTCGCCCAGCATGAGCACTTCACCGAACGCGACGTTCGCGCCGGGCTCGCCTTCGAGCTTTTCGACCACCAGCAGGTCGCCGGGCTGGACCCGGTACTGCTTGCCGCCGGTCTTGATCACCGCGTACATCGTTCGCGCCTTCGTACTAATCGTGTCTGTGCAAAACGGAATGCGCCCGCGAGAACCCCCGCGGGCGAGAGGGGCGGTCTTATACAGAGGGAGGCCCCTGAGTCAACGAGAAGGGGCCGCGCGCGGCGCCGTCGCCTTCCGCCAAGAGGCATGTGAGGCGGTTTTCTCACCCCGTCGTCGCCGCCAAGCGCCGTTCATCCTGGAGTCAGCCAGTCTCGGTCAAGAGCCCGGCGTCAAGCGCGGCCGCACGCCGCTCGCTCTCCGGGGAAGGGAATGCCGGTCTACACATTCTATTACTGCCGGCCCGACGATGCCGCGCCGTCCTTCGAAGCCTGGGCCCTGTCCAGCGATGAGGCGGCGACGGCGCGCGCCCGGCAGATGCTGGAGGAGCACCTGAGCTGCTCCCACGTGGTGGTGTGCCTCGACGAGACCGAGATCGCCATCGTGCGTCGCGGCGACCCGCACGCCTGATGCGGGCCGGCCACGGGCGACGGTTCGCTGAACGTGGATTTCAGCGGTGCAATTCACCGGTGAGCGGCCGCGGCTAATGGCGGTTCAAGGCGCGTTGCAGCGCGGCCGCCCACGAAAAGGGGCGAGCGAATAAGAGACCGAGGGGGATAGGGTTTGCGTAACAGGATGACCTGGCTTGCCGCTGCGATGCTCGCACCGGCCTCCGGCGCGCTGGCCCAGGCTCCCGCGCCCGCCCCTCCGGCCAGGCCCCCGGCTCCGGCGGCCCAGGCGGTCGAGGGAATCACCGTCACCGCCCCCTCCAACGGCATGAGGACCTCGATCGACCGGCGAAGCTATTCGATCGCCGACGACCTGCAGACTTCGACGGGCTCCCTGGCCGACGCCCTCAAGAACATCCCCTCGCTGGAGGTCGACGTGCAGGGCAATGTGAGCCTGCGGGGCGATTCCAGCGTCGAGATCCTGGTGGATGGCAAGCCCTCCGGCCTGTTCCGCGGCGAGGGCCGGGCCGACGCCCTGCAGCAGCTCGGCGCCGACCAGATCGAGCGGGTCGAGGTGATCACCAACCCTTCGGCCGCCTACCGGCCCGACGGCTCGGGCGGGGTGATCAACCTCATCACCAAGAAGGGCCGCGGCGCGGGCGGGTCGGGCTCGGTGCGCGGCAATCTGTCGGACAACGGCCGCTACAACCTGGGCGCCAGCGGGGCCTACAACTCCAACAAGCTGACCGTGACCGGCGATGCGGGGGTGCGGCACAACAAGAGCAAGTTCACCTCGGTCGACCAGCGCTCGAGGCTAGACCCGGACACCGGCGCCTTCGCGGACAGCCGCCAGGACCTGACCGCGACCGGCGACGGGGATTCCTGGAACGTGCGCGCCAGCGCCGACTATGACCCGAACGAGAAGACCCGGATCAGCGGCGAAGTGCGCTACAACGCCAGCGAACAGGCGGCGCAGAACTTCGAGCACTATGAGGAAGACCGCGCGTCCGGGGGGGCTTCGCGGATCGTCGACCGTCTCGGCGTGCTCAGCGGGGAGCGCAACAACGCCCAGGCCTCCACCAGCTTCCGCCGCCAGTTCGACGGCGAAGGCCACGAACTGGTGGTCGACGCCAGTTTCGAGCGGACCGAGGACGACCGCCGGCGCAGCTTCTCGAATTTCCAGCCGGTCCCCGCTGTCGCCGACCTCTACGAGGATATCCGTTACAAGGGCCGCGGGACCGAGAAGGAGGGGCAGGTCGAATACACCCGGCCCATGCCCGGCGACGGTAAGCTGAAGGCCGGCTACGCCTTCGACCTGGATCAGGACGACTTCGACAACTTCGGCTTCCGTGGCGGCGCGCCCGACGCCCTGGCCAGCGATCCGCTGCTCAACAACCGCTTCAAGTACCGCGAGCAGATTCACGCCCTGTACTCGACCTACGAGCAGAGCTTCGGCCCGGTGTCCGCCCTGGCCGGCCTGCGGTTCGAGGAGGTGGACACGGTGTTCAACCAGGTCACCCAGGCCCGGCGGGTGAAGGGCGGCTATTCGCGGCTCTACCCGTCGCTGCACCTGGGATACCGGTTCAGCGACACCCAGCAGTTCACCGCCAGCTACAGCCACCGCGTCCGGCGGCCGAACTCGTCCGACCTGAACCCCTTCCGGGTTTATCAGGACCCGTTCAACTACCGGGAAGGCAATCCGCGGCTGGAGCCGCAGGAGACCCATTCGCTGGAGGCCGGCTACCAGTATCGCCGCGAAGGGACCTACTACCTCGCCACCGCCTACTATCGGGAAAGCTACAAGGGCGTGACCGACGTGGTCCGCGATCTGGGCGATGGGGTCTTCCTGACCACCAGGGAGAACCTCGGCGAGAGCCGCTCCGGCGGGTTGGAGCTGACCGCGAACGGCCGTCTGGCGCCCAAGCTCAGCTTCAACATTAACGGCAACGTCTACTGGAACGAGATCGACGCCTCTCGCCTGGGCTTCACCGAGCCGCGCTCGGCCTTCGCCTATGGCGGCCGCGCCAACCTCAACTGGCAGGCGACCGAGCGGGACGTCTTCCAGATCAACGGCTTCGCCCGGGGCAAGCAGCTGACTCCCCAGGGCTACCGCAGGCCGTCGGGGATGCTGAACCTCGGCTGGCGCCACAAGTGGGATGAGCGGCTGTCCTTCGTGGCGACCGCCCAGGACGTGCTGAAGTCCGCCAAGGACGAGGTGGTCATCGACACCCCGGTCCTGCGCAGCCGCGTCGAGCGGCGGATGAACGCCCAGGCGGTGTTCGTCGGCTTCACCTATGCCTTCGGGGGCAACACGCGCCGTCAGCCCGGTCGCGAATCCGGCTTCGAGTTCGACCAGGGTCCCGGCTCCGAATTCGAATAGCCGCGGTATGTGGGCTTGTGTCCGGGCCCGAGACACGGCCTGATGCGGCCGAGGCCGCGCGGAGCCGGCCGGGGGCGAGGGGGAGAAACGCGGATGGCGGCGACGAATGTCGGCGGCGGGGACGTGACGCCGGAAGCAGGGCGCCAGGCCCTCGGGGCCGAGACCCTGCGCATGATCACCCGGCGGCTGATGCCGCTGTTCTGCCTGATGTACCTCATCGCCTACATCGACCGGCAGAACGTCTCCTACGCCAAGCTGGAGATGGTCGATGCGCTGGGCCTCAGCGAAGCCGCCTACGGCCTGGGCGCGTCGCTGTTCTTCATCGGCTATTTCATCTTCGAGGCGCCGGCGAACCTCATCCTGGCCAGGGTCGGGGCGCGGGTCTGGTTCGCGCGGATCATGGGCACCTGGGGGCTGATCACCATCGCGCTCGGCTTCACCCAGAGCCCGGCGATGTTCTACGTCCTGCGCTTCCTGCTGGGCGCGGCGGAGGCCGGCTTCTTCCCCGGGGTGCTCTATGTCCTGACGCTCTGGTATCCCCAGGCCCACCGGGCGCGGATGGTCGGGATGTTCATGATCGCCAGCGCCGTGGCCAATGCAGTGGGCTCGGTCATCGGCGGCTCGCTGCTGGAGCTGGACGGCCTGCTGGGGCTGGCTGGCTGGCAGTGGGTGTTCGTCGCCACCGGTATCCCGCCGGTCCTTCTGACGCCCTACGTCCTTTGGAAGCTGCCTTCGACCCCCCAGTCCGCGACCTGGCTGAGCGCGCCGCAGAAGGCCTGGCTGGCCCGCGAACTCGATGACGGCCAGGGGAGCCAGGACCACGGCTCGCCCTGGCGGGCGCTGCTCGACCCGCGGGTGCTGCTGCTGGCGGTCTGCTACCTTGGCATGCCGCTGGGCGCCTATGGGCTCAGCTACTGGCTGCCGACCATCGTCAAGGGCTTCGGGGCCTCGAACATCCAGAACGGCCTGATCAATGTGATCCCGTGGATCCTGGTCGGGATCGCCCTGTGGTGGGTGCCGCGCCACGCCGCCAGGACCGGCGCCACCCCCTGGCACGTCGCCGGCCCGATGCTGCTGGGCGCGGTCAGCCTGGTGCTCAGCGTGCTGGTCCCGGGCGTCGTCCCGAAGTTCGCCTTCCTGTGCATCGCCGCGGCGGCGATCTTCGCCGGCCAACCGGTGTTCTGGAGCGTGCCCCAGCGCCTGCTGCGTGGGCCGCACGCCGCGGCCGGCCTGGCGGCGATCAACTCGATCGGCAATCTCGGCGGCTTCATCGCGCAGAACGCGGTGCCCGCGATCCGCGACATGACCGGCAGCAACCTCGCGCCCATGCTGTTCCTCGCCGCCTGTCTGGTGGTGACAGGCGCCGGATTCCTGTTGTTGATCCCGCGCCTGGGCGCGAAGGAACGTCCGGCGGACACGCCTCCCATCGTCGAGCCCAGAGCCTGATGTCCAACCCGAACCGACCGGAGACCCGATGATCGTCGAGATGCGCACCTACACCCTGGCCGTGGCGTCCACCCCCCAGTACTTCAAGCTCTACGCCGAACACGGCCTGGCCCTGCAGAAGCGCATCCTCGGCCGGCTGGTCGGCTACTATTCGGTCGAGGTCGGCGGGCTGAATCAGGTGGTGCACATGTGGGCCTACGACAGCTTCGAGGACCGCGCGAAGCGGCGCGCCGAGCTGGGCGGCAACGCCGAGTGGCAGGCCTATTTCGCCCAGGTGAAACCCCTTGTCCTCAAGCAGGAGAGCCAACTCCTGAACCCGGCGCCGTTCTTCGAGCTGCCGCCCGCCGCCTGAGCCCGCTCACGCGGAATATCGAAAACGCCTATCTAAACGGGAAAAACAATCGATTGGTCCTACCGGTGCATGGTGGCGCATACCCCGCCTCGTTGAATAAAGGGGGGCAACATGAGCCACGACATCCAATCCGGACCGCACGCCGTCGACCGCCACGTCGGGCTGCGCATCCGCATGCGCCGCAAGGAACTCGGCCTCACCCAGGAGAACCTGGGCGAAGCCCTCGGCCTGACGTTCCAGCAGGTCCAGAAGTACGAGCGGGCCACCAATCGGGTCAGCGCCTCCAAGCTCTGGCAGGTGGCCCAGGCGCTCGAGACCTCGGTCGGTTATTTCTATGAAGGCCTCGATCCGGAGCAGACCGGCCAGTCCGCCGGCCTGTTCGCCCATGCTCACGACTTCCTGCTCAGCTCCGAGGGGCAGGAACTGGCCGGCCTGTTCCCGCAGATCCCGGAGCGGCGCGCCCGCCGTAAGATCCTTGAACTGATCCGCGTCATGGCCGACGACGAGGACACGGCGACGCCCGTCTGACGCCACTGTAACGATCCGTCGATCTCCGCCCGACCAGGCGATAGGGGCGCCGACCGAGAGTTCAGGCCGCTCTAGACGTGCGGGCTTCCCGCGCCGGTCGCCAGAACCCGTGCGGACCGGCCACGAGGCCCGGCGCGGTCTCTCCGCGCCCGAGCACCAGCCAGCCGCCCGGCGCCACGGCCGCCGTCAGGCCGACCATCACCCGAGCCTGCGCCACGTCCGTCAGGGAGCCCAGCAGGTTGCGGCACAGCACGACGTCGAACTGCCCGAGGGGAGCCAACTCGTCGATCAGGTTCACCCGACGCCAGCGGACCTGCTGGCGTAGTCGCGCCGTCAGCTGGAACATCTCTTCGTGGTGCTGGAAGTGGCGGATCAGAAGCCGCGCTGGCAGGCCGCGTTGGACCTCGAATTGGGAATAGAGTCCACTCTGCGCCTTCTCGAGCAGCCGCTCGCTGAGGTCGGAGGCGAACAACTCGACCCGCGCGCCCGCCGGCCGCGCATGGTCGAGCATCATGGCCAGGGAATAGACCTCCTGACCCGAGCCGCAGGCGGCGCTCCAGATGCGGATCGGTTGGCCCTCGCGGGTGGCGGCGATCGCGGGCAACACCTCCGCGAACAGATGCTGAAACATCTCCTGGTCGCGGAAGAACGAGGTGTCCGCCAGGACCATGGCCTCCACCGTCGCCCAGATCAGCCGTTCCTCGTCCCGTTTGCGCAGGGCCTGGACCAGTTCCGAGGCGGAGGCGAACCCTTCGCGCCGGGCCACCGGCGCCAGCCGGCTTTCGATCAGATAGTCCTTGTCGGGATCGACCTGCAGCCCGGCGCGCATGGCGCACAGGCGGGCGACCAGCTCGCGTTCGCGCGTGTTCACGCCGCGATCCCCGCGCCCGTCAGCTTGGAGGCCATGATCTCCCCGTCGAAGGGCTTCATGATGTATTCGTCGGCCCCGGCGTCCAGGGCGTCGCGGATCAGCCTCAGGTCGTTCTCCACGGAACAGAAGATCACCTTGGGCCCGTGGCCGCCGGGCTCCTGACGCAGGCGCTTGAGGAACTCCGGGCCGGACATCACCGGCATCACCCAGTCCAGCAGGACCGCGTCGGGCATCACCCCGCGGCACCAGGCGAGCGCCTCCATGCCGTCGGACGCCTCGGCGACCTCGAAGCCGAGGTCCTCGAGGATGCGGCGCGCGATCTTGCGGATCACGCGGCTGTCGTCGACGACAAGGCAGGTCTTCAACGCGGGCGACTCCATCCGCTGACGGTTGTCGGGCGCCCAGGGTTAATTTGCCGTAGCCGTCAGGCTGGCACGGTGGCCGCGAAGACCACCTTCTCTTCCGAAACATCGACGAACACGCGGCCCCCGGCGTCGGCCAGCAGAAGGTGGACGTAATAGGCCTGGACCCAGTGGCCGTGCAGGCCCTCACCCAGCGGCTCGCCTCTCAGGCCCGCCAGGACCTCGGGCCGCAACCGCGCCTTGGGGCCGGTCGCCTCGATGGCGATGGCCAGCGAGGCGCCTTCCTGCACCGCCCGGACTCGTGCGACGCCGCCGGTCGGCAGGGCGGCGCCGGCCATCTGGGTGAGGTTGAGCAGGGCGCGCGCGGCGGGCTTGTTCACCGCCGGCGTCTCGACGGCCCATTCGAGGGTCGCGCGCATATGGCCGAACACGCCCTCGGCCAGCTTGTGCAGTTCGCGCACGTCGAAGGTCTCCGCCGAAGCCGAGGCGCCGAAGGCGACGCGGCTGAACGACAGCAGGTCGGCCAGCTTGCGCGCGGAGGCGGCGATCAGGTTCATGGCGTCGTCGCGCATGTCCTGCGCCGACGGGTCGTCCAGCAGGTCCAGGCCCGAGACGATGGCGCTCGCCGGGCTGATGAAGTCGTGGCACATCCGCGCCGCCAGATAGGCGGCCAGCTCAGCGGGTCGCACGCGGGCCAGGTCGGACGGAGGATTCTCGGGAGGGAGCGACGACATCATGGCTTGGACCTTGCCGTGATTTGATCCTTTGGAAAATGTCGCGCGCCCCATAAGAGACCGCGCGATGCAACCGTTCTCCGATCCGTTCCTGGAGCCGGGCGCCCTGGTGCGCCATCCGGACCGCGACGATTGGGGGCTGGGCCAGGTGCAATCTGTGACCGGCGCCCGGGTGACGGTGAATTTCGAGAACGCAGGCAAGCAGGCGATCGACACCGCCGTGGTGCGGCTGGTGTTCGTGGACGACGATCCGAGGGCGAGTTGAGCGGTACGATGGACCTGGACAGGGATGCGACGGGCCTGGCGCTCGTGGAGATCTGCGAAGCGGCCGCCCGGCTGATCCTGCCGTTGTGGCGCTCCGGCCTGACGGTGATGAGCAAGGCCGACGCCAGCCCCGTCACCGAGGCCGACCAGCGGGGCGAGGCCCTGATCCTGGCGGCGCTGGCCGAGCGTTTTCCGGGTATTCCAGTGATCTCGGAAGAGGACGCCAGCGAGTCCGGCACGCCGGCGGCCATCGGCCCCCGGTTCTTCCTGGTCGACCCGCTAGACGGGACCAAAGCCTTCGTGCGCGGCGATCCGAACTTCACGGTGAACATCGGCCTGGTCGACAATGGCCGGCCCGTGGCCGGTGCGGTCGTCGCGCCGCCGACGGGGGAGGCCTGGTTCACTTCGACACGCGGGGCCCTCAAGCGTCGCGACGGCGGGGCGGCGAGCCCGGTCCGCGCGCGGGCCTGGCCGACGGGGGACGCGCTGGCCCTGGTCAGCCACACGATGAAGGAGGAGACCGCTCTGGCCCTGGCGGCCGAGTACGGTTTCGACCGGCGCGAGCCGATGGATTCCTCGATCAAGCTGTGCCGTATCGCCGAAGGCGCCGCTGACATCTACCCCCGCCATGGACCGACCATGGAGTGGGATGTCGCCGCCGGCCATGCGGTATTGGAAGCCGCCGGCGGACGTCTGACCGCTCCGGACGGGCAGGCCTTCACCTACGGCAAGGCGGACGCCGGCTTCCGCAACGGCTGGTTCGTCGCCCGCGGCGCCCAGGCGCGCTAGATTTCCTTCGGCAGGTTCCAGTCCTTGGAGGACGGCGCCGAGGCGGCGGAGGGACGCGCGGCGTCGTCCGCCCCGGCCTGGGCAGGCGTCGGCCGGACCAGCGCCAGATAGCTGACGAACCCGATCAGGAAGGCGAAGGCCGCCAGCCAGGCGAAGGGCTTCATCAGGTCGAACACGCCGGTGTCGGTCATCGGCCGAAATCCTCGGGCGAAAGGCCCTGACCAGCAAACTCGCGGGCCTGCGTCCTGGTTGCGTGCGGGGTGTGTCGTGGCAGGCCCTACACGGACACACGAAATCGGCTCATAAAACACTTGTTCGCCCCGGGAGAGCCGCCATGCCGCGCGATAGCGATGCGTCGTCGAAGACCTTCCGCTGGGATGATCCGCTGGATCTGGCTTCCCGGCTAACCGAGGACGAGCGGATGATCTGGCAGGCGGCGCGCAGCTATGCGCGCCAGCGACTGCTGCCCCGCGTGGTGTCGGCCTATGCCGAGGAGCGCTTCGACCGCGAGATCATCACCGAGATGGGCGAGCTCGGCTTCCTCGGCGCGACCCTGCCGGAGACCTACGGCGGCGCCGGCGTCAGCCATGTCGCCTACGGCCTGATCGCCCGCGAGATCGAGGCGGTGGATTCCGGCTACCGCTCGGCGATGAGCGTGCAGTCGTCGCTGGTCATGTACCCGATCTTCGCCTTCGGTTCGGAGGCGCAGCGTCGCAGGTATCTGCCGGCCATGGCGCGCGGCGAGATCGTCGGCTGTTTCGGCCTCACCGAGGCGGACGGCGGCTCGGACCCGGCCTCTATGCGCACGGTGGCGAAGAAGGTCGACGGCGGCTTCGTGCTGAACGGCGCGAAGATGTGGATCACCAATTCGCCGATCGCCGACGTGGCCCTGGTCTGGGCCAAGCTCGACGGCGTCATCCGCGGCTTCCTGGTCGACCGCGGCGTAGAGGGTTTCACCACGCCCAGGATCGCCAACAAGCTGTCGCTCCGCGCCTCCGTCACCGGCGAGATCGCCCTGGCCGACGTCTTCGTCAGCGATGACATGGTGCTGCCGGACGTCCAGGGCCTGCGCGGACCGTTCTCCTGCCTCAACAAGGCGCGCTACGGCATCGCCTGGGGCGCGATGGGGGCGGCGGAGTTCTGCCTTCACGCCAGCCGCGACTACGTGGCCAGCCGCACGGTGTTCGGCCGCCCGCTGGGCGCCCGCCAGCTGGTTCAGAAGAAGCTGGCCGACATGCAGACCGAGATCGCGCTCGGATTCGAAGGCGCCCTTGCGCTGGGCCGGCTGATCGACGCGGGCGCCTGGGTCCCGGAGGCCATCAGCCTGATGAAGCGCAACAACTGCGGCAAGGCGCTGGCCATCGCCCGCGAGGCCCGCGACATCCACGGCGGCAACGGCATCAGCGGCGAGTACCATGTGATGCGCCACGCCCAGAACCTGGAGACGGTCAACACCTACGAGGGCGCCCATGACGTCCACGCCCTGATCCTCGGGCGGGCGATCACCGGCGAGAGCGCCTTCTGACGGCTTCGTCGAATACCAACGTTGTGTTTACCTCCGCCCGGTAACGATCGGGCATATTCGAGGAGCTCAGATGGCCGGGAAGGGCGCGCCCAGCGCCGCCGACAAGGACGAGATGATCCGCTGGCTGTTCGAGAACAGCGGCGATCTCATGCACGTCGCCTCGCCCACGGGAGTCCTTGAACTGGTCAACCCGGCCTGGGAGCGGCTCACGGGCTGGTCGGAAGCCGAGCTGCTCGGCCGCTGGGTTGGCGAAATCTACCATCCTGACGATCTCCCGGCGATCCGCGCCCGGGTCCGGTCGATGACCATCGGTCAGGTCCACGAGAGCCAGGCGCGCGTGGCCATCAAGGGCGGCGGCTGGCGTTGGTGCGCCGCGCGCAGCCAGAAGATGCCCAACGGCTGCTTCATCGTGACGATGCGCGACGCCACCGCGCAGCGCGCCCACGAGGAAGAACTGGAGGAATCCCGCCATGCGCGCCGGATGCTCGGCGCCGCGGCCGGCGTCGGGGCCTGGTCCTACGACCCCGAGAGCGGACGGGTCGAATGGTCGGAGGAGCTGATCAACCTCAGCGGCTTTCCGCCCGGACAGGTGCTGACCGCCGACGACTGCCTGATGATGCTGCACCCGGCCGACCGGGCGCGGGTCTCCGCGGCCCTCGGCCACAGCATGCGCGCGGGCACGCCAGGCTCGCTGGAGCACCGCATGTGGGTCCGCGACCGCTGGATGACCATGCGCGCGACCTTCCGGGCCGAGCCGCGCGACGGCGGGCTGTTCGCCCTGCGCGGGATATCCCAGGACATCACCGAACTCGCCCAGGCGCGCGACGCGGCGCGTCATGGCGAAAGGCGGATGCGCGAGGCGCGCCGTGAGGCCCTGGCCAACGCCCGGCGGCTGAAACTGGCGCTCAAGGCGGCGGAGGCCGGCGTCTACGAGATCGACCACGTCAACCGGACCTTCTGGGCCTCGCCCGAGTTCCACCGGCTGACCGGCAAGGGACGCGGGCGCTACGAGGACGCGACGGCGCTGGACTACCCGGGCTTCCATCCTGACGACATGGACCATGTGCGGGCGTCCTTCGCCGCCATGCATGCCGGCCGCAAACAGGGCGGCGAGCACTTCGAGGCGCGGATCGTCCGTCCGGATGGCGAGGAGCGCTGGGTGCGGGTGTTCCATCACCTCAAGACCGGCCGCAACGGCCGCTGGCTGAAGGCCGTCGGGCTGATCCACGACTTCGACGAGCGCAAGCGCCAGGAACTGGCCCTCGTCGAGGCGCAGCGGGCCGCGGAGGCCGCGGCCGAAGCCAAGGCCGCCTTCCTGGCCAACATGAGCCACGAGATCCGCACCCCGATGAACGGGGTGATGGGCGTTCTGCATCTGCTCAAGACCGAAGCCCTGAGCCACGAGGGCCGCGCCATGCTCGACGAGGCCCTGTCGTGCGGCCAGATGCTGGCGGAACTGCTCAACGACGTGATCGACTTCTCCAAGATCGAGGCCGGTCGGCTGGAACTGGTCTGCGAACCGCTCGATCCGGCGGCCCTGATCGGCGGCGTGGTCCGGCTGCTCGGCCCTCAGGCCGAGGCCCGCGGCCTGCGGATGTCGGTCGACACTGATCCTGCCCTGGGATGGGTGGCGGCTGATCCCGTTCGCCTGCGCCAGGCGCTGTTCAACCTGGTGGGCAACGCCGTGAAGTTCACCGAGCGTGGCGGCGTGACGGTCCGCTGCGGCCCGGGCGCGGGGCCAGGCCTGCTGCGGTTCGAGGTCGCGGACACCGGCGTGGGGATTCCCGCCGAGGTGCAGGACCGCATCTTCCAGCGTTTCGACCAGGGCGACGCGTCCACCACCCGCAGGTTCGGCGGCTCCGGCCTTGGCCTGGCGATCACCCGGCGACTGGCGGAGATGATGGGCGGCGAAGTCGGCTTCACGTCTGTGCAGGGCCAGGGATCGACCTTCTGGCTGGAGGTCGCAGCCGAGCCTGCTGAAGCACAGCCAAAGGACGCCGAGGTGGCCGCGCCGCTGCTGCAGGACGTGCGGGTTCTGGTTGTGGAGGACAATCCCACCAACCGGATGATCGCCACCAAGCTGCTCGAACAGCTCGGCGCCTCTGTGGAGACGGCCTGCGACGGCTACCAGGGCGTCGAGGCGGCGGCCCAGGGAGGCTTCGACCTGATCCTGATGGATGTGCAGATGCCCGGCATCGACGGCCCGGAGGCGGCGCGGCGGATCCGCGCCCTGCCGGGGGCGACGGCCCTTACCCCGATCGTCGCCCTCACCGCCAACGCCCTGTCGCACCAGCGCACGACCTACCTCGAAGCGGGCATGGACGGGGTGGTTTCGAAACCGATCTCGCCGGCCGCCCTGATCATGGAGATCAGCCGGCTCAGCGCGCCGGGACCGGCGCCGGCCGCGGCGATCGCCTCCTGACGGACGACGTCCTCCTTTCAGGCCTGAGCGCGATATGACCTAGGGCGCGGTCGCCATCCAGATCAGGTGCCGCGCCCCGCGCTTGCCGCCGGTGGCGCGGACCTGGACCTCCTCCACCGCATAGCCCGCCTTGCGCAGCCGGCCGGTGAAGCCATGGTCGGGGCCGGCCGACCAGACCGCCAGCACCCCGCCCGGCCGCAACGCCCGCCGTGCGGCGGCCAGGCCCGCCCCGGTATAGAGGCTGTCGTTACCTTCGCGGCTCAGGCCGCCCGGGCCGTTGTCGACATCGAGCAGGATGGCGTCGAACGCCCCGCGGGCGCCGCGGATCACCTCGCCGACGTCCGCCTCCTGCACGCTCACCCGCGGGTCCGCGAGGCTGCCGTCGAAGATGTGGGCCATCGGACCGCGCGCCCAGGCGACCACCGCCGGGACCAGTTCGGCCACCACCACGGCCGCGCCGGCCGGCAACTCGGCGAGCGCCGCACGCAGGGTGAAGCCCATGCCCAGGCCGCCGATCAGCAGCCGCGCGCCCGGCCGTTGGCCGACCCGGTCGCAGCAGAGGGTGGCGAGCGCCTTTTCGGAGCCGCTGAGGCGGCTGTTCATCAGCTCGATCGCCCCGGCCATGATCGAATATTCGGCGCCGCGCTGCATGAGGCGCAGTTCGCCGCCGCCGGGGACCTTTGCGGTGTCGAGGTGAACCCAGGGGATCATCGGCAGCGCTAGACCACTATCCGCGGCGGCGCGTCCACCCCCTTCAGCAGCGCGGCCATGGTCTGCAGGGCGTCGCGCAGCACCGCCTGGCGGGCCGGGCCGCCCAGGGACAGGCGCACGCCGTTGGGCCATTCCGGGCCGCTGGCGAAGGCGTCGGCGGTGACCAGCGACAGGCCATGCCGCTGCGCTGTCTGCCTCAGATGGTCCGGCGCCCAGCTGTCGGGCAGGTCGAGCCACAGGTGTATGGACTCCGCCGCCCCGCGCGCCGTCGCCAGGACCTCGGCCGCCAGGGCGCGGCGGGCGCGGGCTTCCCGGCGCACGCCCGCCAGCAGCGCCTCGGCGGCGCCGTCGCGAATCCAGCTGGTCACCACCGCGGTCATCAGCGGGGCCGCCATCAGGGCGGTGTCGCGCAGGCTCTGGCCGACCCGCTCGCCGATCGCGCCCCCGGGGGTCGCCAGGAAGGCGGTGCGCAGGCCGGGCGACAGGCATTTCGACAGGGTGGCGAGATGAAAGGTGCGCTCCGGCGCCAGGCTGACCATCGCCGGCGGCGGGGCTTCGAACAGGCGGCTGTAGGGGTCGTCCTCGATCAGCCAGACGTCGTGCGCGCGGGCGATCTCGGCCACCTGGCGCCGCCGGGTCAGCCCCATCGTTCCGGCGGTGGGGTTCTGGGCGGTGGGGATCAGATAGATCGCCACCGGTTTCGACTCCGCGCACAGGCGGTCCAGCTCCCCGATCAGGAACCCTTCGCCGTCCACCGGACAGGGAACCAGGGTCGCGCCGCGCCGCGCCGCGCAGGCCCGCAGGCCGGGATAGGTCAGGGGCTCGACGATCAGCCGGTCGCCGGGCGTCGTCAGCAGGCCGAGCAGGGCGGTCAGGCCGGTCTGGGCGCCGGCGCACACCAGCAGCCGGTCCGGCGCGATCTCCCCGGCGCAGGGGGCCAGCCAGGCCGCCGCCGCGGTCTTCTGACCGAGCGTGCCCGCGCCCGGATGGTAGGCCATCAGCGTCGCCGGATCGGTGCGTGCGAGGATCGCCGCCGTAGTCTCCCGCAGCATCGCCGCCAGCGAGACTCCCTGCGGCGGTGGCGGCAGGTTCATGCTGAGGTCCACCAGGCCGGCTTCGTCGTCGGCCGCCCGGGCGCGCACGAAGGTGCCCCGACCGACCGCGCCTTCCACCAGGCCCCGGTCGCGGGCGGTCGCGTAGGCGCGGGTGACGGTGGTGAAGTCCACACCGAGCAGTTCGGCCACCGCACGTTGAGGCGGCAATTGATCGCCGGCCTGCAGTTCGCCCTCGCTGATGGCCTCCTCCAGGGCGGCCGCGAGGCCGGCGTAGATCGGACCCTTCCCGCGCTGCACCCGTTTCAGCCAGCGCGCGGACGGATGGTCAGGCGACATCTGTTGCATCCTCCAGGCGTCGTCCATACATTACTTCAATAATGTATGGACGCAATCCGTCATTGTATGGAGAGCCCTCAGATGGCGACCTATGATTCCCCCTCCAGCCTGTCCGCCGGCCTGCGTTGCCGATGCCCGCGCTGCGGCGAGGGCAAGGTGTTTCGCGGCTTCCTGACGGTGGCCAAGGAGTGCGAGGTCTGCGGGCTCGACCTCAGCTTCGCCGACCCGGCCGACGGTCCGGCCTTCTTCGTCATGACCGGGGTCAGCCTGGTGGTGATGGGCGTCTGGGCCTGGGCGGCGGTGGTCTTCTCTCCGCCAATCTGGCTGCAGTTCGCGATCGTGGTCCCGGCGCTGGTCGGCGGCTGCCTGGCCAGCCTGCGCCCGGTGAAGGCCTGGATGGTGGCGGAGCAGTACGTGCACAAGGCGCAGGAAGCCCGCTGGTCGAGCACCGGCGGCCACGGCAAGGGCGGCTTCACCCGAGACCGCCGCCGCGCCTCCGGCGGCTAACATCCTGCGGCCTTCCAAGGTTTTGCCGACCGGTGTTACAGCTGGCGCGAATCCTGGGGGGAGACAGGCATGGCGGACATTGCCGCGGAGACGGCGCGCGCGCCGAAACGGCCCGCGTCGCTGCGGACGGTCGTGGCGGCTTCGGCCGCCGGCACCGCCTTCGAGTGGTACGACTTCTTCGTCTTCGGCAGTCTCGCGCAGGTCATCGCCCGGACCTTCTTTTCCGGCCTGTCGGACACGGCCGGCTATATCGCGGCCCTGGCGCTGTTCGGCGCGGGTTTCGCCTTCCGACCGCTGGGCGCCCTGGTGTTCGGCCGGATCGGCGACCGGGCCGGCCGCAAGGGCGCCTTCCTGACCACCGTGGTGCTGATGGGCGGGGCCACCGTCGCCATCGGCCTCCTGCCCACCTACGACCAGATCGGCCTGCTCGCACCCGCCCTGCTGGTGCTGATGCGGATTCTCCAGGGCTTCGCCCTCGGCGGCGAGTATGGCGGCGCGGCGATCTATGTCGCCGAGCACGCCCCGCCGGGCGCGCGGGGCCGTTCGACCGGCTGGGTGCAGACCTCCGCAGCCCTCGGCCTGGTCTCGGCCCTGCTGGTGATCCTCGCCACCCGTATCGTGGTGGGCCGGCTGTTCGGGCCGGACGCCTTCGACGAATGGGGCTGGCGGATCCCCTTTCTGTTCTCCGCCGGCCTGCTGGCGATCTCGATCTTCATGCGCCTGAAGCTGTCGGAAAGCCCGAGCTTCGCCCGCATGAAGGCGGCCGGCGCGGCCTCCAAGGCGCCGCTGCGCGAAGCCTTCGGCCAGTGGCGTCACCTGAAGCTGGTGCTGATCGCCCTGGTCTCGATCATGTTCGCCCAGGGGGCGGTCTGGTACACGGCGTTCTTCTACAGCCAGACCTTTATCGAGAAGTTCCTCAGGGTCGAACCGGCCGTCATCAACGCCCTGATGATGGCGGCGACGGCGGTCAGCGCGATCTTCTACGTCTTCTTCGGCTGGCTGTCGGACCGGACGGGCCGCAAGCCGGTGATGTTGTTCGGCATCGTCCTGATGCTGGTCGCCTATTTTCCGGCCTTCCATCTGCTGGCGCACACCCTGAACCCGGCGCTCGCCGAGGCCGAGGCGCGCACGCCTGTGGTGGTGATCGCCGATCCCGCCGACTGCGCCCTGCAGTTCGATCCGGTCGGCAGGTCGTCGTTCCTGTCGTCCTGCGACATCGCCAAGAGCGTCCTGGCGAACGCCGGCGTCTCCTACGCCAACAGTCCGGCCCCGGCCGGCGCCCCGGCGCGGGTCACGGTCGGCGGCGGCGAGGTCGTGGTCCACAGCGCCACAGGCCTGTCGCCGGCGGCGGTCGCCGCCGCGAAGGCGCAGGCCGAGGGCGACATCCGCGCGGCCCTGGCCGCCGCCGGCTATCCGGAAAGGGCCGACCCGGAAC